>JBDRLK010000608.1:0-4470 GCA_043813155.1 Pseudomonadota bacterium
ACATTTCTGGACGCCGATCCATCCCGCCTGGCTGTGTTGCTGCACCCCGCCACTCGTCGGCGTAGAACGACTACGCCTCCGTCGTGACGGGGACCCCGCGCCTTGCCAGGCGGGCGCCTCGACGCCCAGAAAATGTCATTGCATGTAATGAGAACATTAGCCCTTATTCTGTGAATCTATTTCTGAGTGCGCCCTTAGCGATCCTTGATCTCATAATCCTTGAGATGGCGCCACAGGGAGCTGCGGTCAATGCCCAACAGCAAGGCCGCCCTTGTCTTGTTCCTTCCCACCCTTTTCAGGACCCACTGAATATACTCCCTTTGAATTTCCCTCAGGGACTTGATCCCGGAATCAGAGCGCTTGAATGAAAACATTTCCATTCGTTCCAGGTCCGGGGGAATGTCGCAGGGCTGAATCGTGTCCCCGCGAGCCATGACAACGGCCCTCTCGACAATGCTCTCGAGCTCCCTCACGTTTCCGGGAAAAGAGTATTTCTTGAGAACTCCCATGGCCTCGTCGCTGAATCCTTTTATCGTCTTTCCGGATTTTTCCGCGGTGCGCGCCAGGAAATAGCCGGCCAGCAGGGCAATGTCCTCCCTTCGCTCGCGAAGCGGGGGAATGTGAATGGAAACGACATTGAGCCGGTAATACAGGTCCCGGCGAAAAAGCCCGGCTTCCACTGCTTTCTTCAGGTCCTGGTTGGTGGCGGCAATTGCCCTCACGTCGATTCGCACGGGCCGGTTGCCCCCGACCCTGATCACTTCCTGCTCCTGCACCGCGCGCAGCAGCTTGACCTGCATGTTGAGGGGCATGTCCCCTACCTCGTCGAGAAGAATCGTCCCGCCGCTCGTGCTTTCGAGGAGGCCGGGCCTGGCCTCGGTCGCGCCCGTAAAAGCGTCCTTTTCATGGCCGAACAGCTCGTTGGCCAGGAGCTCCTCGGTGAACCCGCCGCAGTTGATGGCCAGGAACCTGCCCCCGGCCCTGGCGCTGTGGCAGTGGATGAGCGAAGCGGCCAGCTCCTTGCCCGTGCCCGACTCGCCGGTCAGGAGAACGTTGCAGTCCGTGCGGGCCACCTGCTTGATCAGCTTCAAGCCCTCGAGCATCCTGCGGCTCCGGCAAATGAAAACGGGCTCATTCGGCCGGGTCCGCACCTTCGACTCGAGCACCCTGACCTGCTGCCGAAGCCGCCGCTTTTCAAGGGCCTGCTCGACCAGGTGCCTCACTTCGTCCGGCCGGACCGGTTTTTCGATGTAATGAAAAGCGCCCTTCCTCGTGGCCTCGACGGCCGTGGAAACCGAGGCATACCCTGTGACAACAATCACCTCGACCTCGGGGTCATGGAGCCTCGCGCGGGACAGGACCTCCATGCCGCTCATGCCGTCCATGATCAGGTCAGTCAGGATGACGTCGTACCCGTCTTTCTCGACCATGGACAGCGCGGCGGCCCCGCCCGCGGCCCCGGAGACCTTGCGGCCTTCCCGGGAAAGCAGGCGAACGAGGTTTTTCCGGGCCGTCTCGTCGTCGTCCACGACCAGGATTTTCGCTTCTTCCTTCATGCGGCCCCCTCAGATTTCCTCATCGAGGACCGTGAGGATGTCCCGCTTGGTTATGAACCCGACGAGCTTCTTGGGGTTCTTGAAGTCGACGACAGGAACGTGGGAGATGTTGAGGTTGAGCATGCTCTTGAACACGGACTGCAAAGAAGACGACGGGTATGCCGTGACGATCTTGTCCTGCATGAGATTCATGATCGTAAAGTCCGTTTCTCCGATCTCCTTGCACGCCGTGATGTCATGATCGGAAACAATGCCGATGAGCTCCCCGTCACTGACAACGGGGAACCCGTGATGCCCGCTCGGCTTGATCGACTTTTCGTATTCGCTTACCGTCATGTCCGGCGTCACGGTGATGATGTCCCTTGCCATAATGTCGGCCGCGATTTTGACGTCCAGGATATTGACCTGCATGTCGGCGGGGATGTAGGTTCCCCTGCGCGCTATTTTCTTGGTGTAGATCGTCTCCTTCTGGAGCTTCCACGTAATGAGGTCGGCCACGACGCAGGAGAACATGAGAGGAAGGATGATGTCGTAATCCATCGTCATTTCAAAGAGCATGATGATGGCCGTGAGCGTGGCCCTGGTGGCCCCGGCAAAGACGGCGGCCATGCCGACGAGCGCGTAGGCGCCGTAGGAAGCAGTCATGTCCGGGAACAGGCCGTGGATGAAACAGCCGTAGGCGCCCCCGACCATGCTCCCGATAAAGAGCGTGGGAGCGAAAACACCCCCGGATCCGCCTGAGCCGATGGTAATTGAAAGGGCGATGATCTTCATGGCAGCGAGCGATAGAAGGACCATGACGGGAAGCTGTTCCGTAAGAGCGTCGCCAACCCCGTGATAGCCGATGCCCATGATTCCCGGAAACTGCAGGGCGATGACGCCGATGAGGAGGCCGCCGATAACGGGCTTGATCCACTCGGGGATGCGCAGCCTGTCAAAGGCGTCTTCTACTCTGTACAGGATTTTCACCTCTGCAATGGCGACGAAAGCCGCTATCACGCCCAGCCCCAGGTAGAAGAAGAGCTCGAGCGGGCTCACGAGCGTGTAGGAAGGAACGATGAAGGCCGGGTTGTGCCCGAGATAGATCCTCGAGATGATCGTGCCGAAAACCGAGGCGATAACCAGGGGGATGAAGGACCGGGTTTTAAACTCGAAGAGCAGCAGCTCGAAGGCGAAGATAACGCCGCTTATCGGCGTGTTGAACGTTGCGCTGATTCCGCCCGCAGCGCCGCAGGCAACGACGATTTTGAGAAGGTCCGGCCTTATCTTAATGACCTGGCCGATCGTTGACCCGAGAGCGGAGCCGACTTGAACGATCGGCCCCTCTCTTCCCACGCTTCCTCCCGTGCCGATACACACGGCGGAGGCAAGGGCCTTGACAAGCACAAGCCTGGGCCTGATGATACCATGTTTTTTTACGACCGCTTCCATGACCTCCGGGACGCCGTGCCCCTTTGCCTCGCGCGCGAAAAACCTGACCAGCAGCCCGACGACGAGCCCTCCGGCCGCCGGAACCAGGATGATACAATAGCCGTTCGTGTGCAACCTGGGGTCGACCGACGCAATGGAAAAATTCTGAAACATGGCGATGTTGGAGATAACATTTACCATGCAGCGGAAACCCACAGCGGTATAGCCGGCCAGAACGCCCGTCAGGACGGCGATCAAGCACAGCAAAAAGCTCTCATCCTTGATAATCCTGGAAACGGGAAGAGGGTCGATGATGGTTCTTCTCAGAAAGCCGTGTGCTGCGGCCGGGCGGCTTTCAGGTAATCGGCAGCTGCTCTCCCCGGCTTTTTTCTTGTTCATATTCAACTTTTTTTCCGCGCGCCTGCTCAGTGCCCTCCCCCTCCCAGGATTCCGGAGGCCGCGAGCACGAGGACTGCGACTTCCAGGACGACGATGGCGGCAAAGAGCAAGTCCTTCTTTTTCAGGTAGGCGGGCAGCAGGACGACGAGGAAGCACAGGATCGTCATGGTCGCAAGGATCGAGAGCCCGAGGAAGTTGAGAAAATCCCCCTTGCCCAGGAGCGATACCCAGCCCCAGCCGATGGGAATGTGCGCTTCATGCACGTATGTACCCACGGGCTGAGACCAGTATTCAGGGATCTTCGAGAGCGGCACGTGGGGCTCGAGGATGCCCGCCAGGTAGATGACGTACGTTCCCACCATGATGGCAATGGCTATCCAGGCCCCCCAGAAAAGCATGTCGGCGTACCTGACCTGCTCCGCGGAAGCCTCACTTTCGAGCGACGGTCCCTTGTTTTTATTTCCCATGGTCGACCCTTTCATATCTTAATCTTGCCTTAAATTCCAAATCCCTTGAGCAGCGCCCTTACGCCGGCGAAAAGAAGCACCACGATCACGATGTAGCGAATGGCTTTCGGCTTGATCTTGGCCAGGATCCATACGCCCACGAATGAGCCCAGCATGAGCCCGACGATCGAGGGGATGGCCATGAGCGGAATCACGCACCCGCGGTTCAGGTAAATCCACGCAGCCGACGTGTCGGTAATGGAAAGAAGGAACTTGCTGGACCCGACGGCGATCTTGAGCGGTGCGCCCATGAACAGGTTGAGAACCGGTACGTTGGCCCATCCGGCGCCCAGCCCGAACATTCCCGCCACGAGGCCGACAAAGCAGAACAGGATGAGCGCGGGCCCTGTGCGATGCGTTTTCCACGCGATATCCTCGTTCGTGGACATTTCGAAACAGCTTCCCGACATTCCCAGCACCCTCCCGACCAGGTCCTGCTTATCCACGATCGGCCTCTCAACGTTCCTGGATAAGGCGATGAGCGCGACGATGAATATGATCGTGACGCCCAGGCAGATCTGGACCACGTTCGTGGGAAGGGCCAGGCCGATGAAAGCGCCGACGATCGAGAAGCTGGACGCGATGAGGGCAAGCGGCAG
>JBDRLK010000609.1:0-3311 GCA_043813155.1 Pseudomonadota bacterium
GGACCTGAAGCCGCCGTAGCGGTTGGCGGGGGTAAGCGTCACGCCGAAAAGCTCGCCGAGCTCGCGGTAAAAGTCGCCGAGGCGCGACTGGGGGCGCTCCATGACCCCCACGGTAAGCTCGCCGAGCCGGTCAAGCCGATCGGTCAGGAGTTTGAGCACCTTGCTCTTGCCCGTGCCGGGCTCGCCGCTGATGAGCGCAAAACCTCCCCGGCGCACGAGCATCTCGACCCTGGGAAAAAAGGTTTCCGCGGCCGGCGGGCTCCACAGGCAGTCAGCCGGGATTGACGGCAGGAAAGGGTTATAGCCCAGGCCCCAGAGGGCCAGAAGTTTTTTATCATTCATCGTCATTCTCCTTTCGTTCTTTTTTCGGGATGTAGGCCGGGGGAAGCCCGGTGGCCTCCTGCTGGGCCAGAAGTTTTCTCATCAGCGGCGGGATGGTGCCCGTCGTGACGGGCTGACTGTCGCCGGACTGCTCGACGGGCTCGAGCGACCGCCTGCGGCCGTCCGCGTTCTTCGTCTTGTCCAGCGGCGTTATGCGCGCCAGCACATCACCCGTGCGGTCGTCCACGATCCAGGCCACGGAAAGGTCCCAGCTGGCGTAGCGCACACGCAGCTTGCGCACGTGGCGCAGCCGCGAGGGCACCTCGAAACGCACCCCGTCGATGCTCACCGTGCCGTCCGAGCGCCTCTGGGTCCGCTGCTTCTCGGCGCAGAAGGCCATGACCAGCTCGGAAAAATCGGGCGCCGGCCTGGACACGTCAGGTCCTTCGAGCATGCGCTCGATGGGCGTGACGCCGATCTCCTCGTGGCGCTTGCGGTTGTACTCGTGCTCCAACCACGCCTGTGTGGCTTTGTTAAGGAAACTGAGCTTGAGCGGTTTAACAAGCCTGAGCATGGCCAGCAGGCGCCCCTCCAGCTGTCCCCAGAAACTTTCTTGCTTGCCGTTTTGGTAGGGACTGTACGGCAGCGTCCTGTCGTGGAGGATGCCGAGCCTCGCCAGCCCCCGACGCGTCTCCTCGGCGAGCATGGCTCCGCCGTTGTCGCTCATCAGCTCACGCGGCAGGCCGTACTTGCGCATGGCCTGGCACAGGCCGTGCACCAGGTTTTCCGATGACTCGGCCAGATACCACTGGGCGTGACAACAGATCCGGCTCCGATCGTCGAGCACGGCGAGACACACGGGCGTGTGCAACCCCCCCTGTTCATCCCCCACGCGCCGACTGGCCTCGTGAAAATCCAGGTGCCAGAGCGCGTGCACGCAGGCCACCTCGTACGAGCGTACCTCATACCTCTCGAGATGCTGCCGCGCCCGCCTCTGCCCCTCCGTCCTGGCCGGTTTCCTCTTCACCCACCCGCGATCCTGCATGAATCGGCGCAGCGTCGCGTACGACGGCACGGGATCAAGCCCAGGCTTTTGCTCGACGAGAGCCTGCAAGTTCTGGAAGTGTAGAAGATAGCTCCAGTCGCTGTAGCGCCTGTACTGGGCCTCGAGCTCCGGTATAAGCTTCGGCCCCATGGCCCGGCGCCGACCCGCGTCCTTGCGTACCTGGCGCATCAGCGCCTTGATCGGGTCGGCCTGCCCGTCGGCCGCATAGTACCACCTCTCGACCGTCGAGGCGCCGATCGTCAGGTGCTCGTTCGGGTTGACAGGATGCTTCCAGGTGTGCTCGGCAAGCTGTTTGATGTGCCTCCCAAGCTCCCCTTGCCTCGGCGGGCTCGCCAACAGCTCGCCGATGACCGAAAAGCGAAACAGCGCCCAGCGCATCCAGTCGTTGCTGCTTTCCTTTGACATTTTTTCGACTCCTTTCTTCCGATCCGGCCGATCCACCATTGGATCGCACTCTCGGATCGTACAAGGAGCCGTTATGGCAGATGCCCCGCCCCCCGGCCATCGCCATCTTCTGCGTGAAGCGCGCCGGCCCTCAGCATGCCTGCTCCCCCGGGCTCGTGCGGCCGCATGCCAGAAAGCACAGACACGCTACAAGGGCGCATTGATTGTCCTTCTTGATCTTGATGAAGTAATCGACAAGGGAGCCGGGAAGCTCCTCGCTTTTCACCTGAAGCCCGACCCTGCTTCGGTATTTCTTCCACGCGTCGGTGCCCGGATACTCCTCTTGAAAATAGCGTATCCAGCGCACCAGCGTCGGCTGCGACACATACAGCTTCTCCATGAGCTTCCTGGCCGCATGCCCCCTGGTCCGCTTCTGCCGTACCATCGTCACCACCAGCACGATGGCCCCCCAGTGAAGCTTGCGGCCAAGAAACAGGCTCGAGGGCGGCAGCGTCCGGCAACGGCAGTGCCCGCAGCACAGGCCCATCCTGACGGCGTACTCGCGAGGAAGCGTATCCGGGCCGCCTCGCGGGCTTCGCTCATAGGAGGCGCTGTGAAGCGGCCCTCCGCAGTAGGGACAGCGTCTGGTTTTTGTCAGATCGGCCAGGTCCCGGTCAATTTTGAAAAGAATGTTGTAGAGAGTGACATTGAAAATAATTTTGTGTAACATGAACTCCTACCTGTTTGGGCAGGAGCCTCCTCGGAAATCTCGTCAAGATAGGTGAGGGGGCTCTTGCCGTTTTCCTCACATATCTTGCAGATTTTCACCCTAAAATCCATCTGTTTTTATGATCGGGCTCATGGTGGCTCACCTGGTTTGATGACAGCCCGTTGGTTGCGAAGACTGAGCTTGTGCAGCATTACCCGTTGAGGGAGAGTGATTTCTACAAGGAATACGACATTGGACGCTCGAGAGCAACGCATGTCCGAGCATTGTCAACAAAGAAGCTGCAGCAAAGCGACGTTGACGAGTTTCTCGACCGAATTATCTCCTGACTAAACAAGCGCCATAACAAGTCGTTGCAGCGGACGCATGGATTCCGCGCAGAAAGGGGTGTCTTCGCAAGACTTTCTCCGTCGAGCCTACGGCCAACAGCCAGTGTAGCCCCGGCCGCGAAGGTAGCGCGCGAAGGCCAAGGCGTCGATGGCCATGTCGCCGTCCGAGATGGACAGGCCAACAAGGGCCGGATCTTTCCTGAGTATGATGTCAGCTGCCTCCGGGAAGTCCGGCGGGCCGCACAGGGGGATGATATGGGGCCTGTGCCCGGCCTGTTCGAGCGCCGCGGCCAGGTAGCGCAGGGCCAGGTTTTCATCGCCGTCCCGCTCCCTGCCCAGGAGAATAACGTCGGTGTTGGTATTGCGGATCAATCGCATGGTGGAAGCTCCCCTTTCTCTCATTCAGCATAGGCCAGGTCGGGAGAAATGCAAGGGAGTATTGTTGCCAATTGACCCGCATGACTCGGGGCCGGCATGTTTGGCC
>JBDRLK010000610.1:0-3826 GCA_043813155.1 Pseudomonadota bacterium
CCGCGGCCGTGCTGGGCGTCGATACGCTTTCCGCCATGGTCTATTTCGGGTTCAGGTCGCTCGGGCTCGTTTCCCCCTTCCCGTCGACTCCCTTCGACAAGAATCGCAAGGGGTTGACCCTGGGTGAATGCGCGGCCTGCCTGGTCGTGGAGGATGAAGAGTCCGCCCGAAACCGCGGCGCGGACATCCACGCGCGCCTCATGGGTTTCGGCATGACGAGCGACGCCCATCACATAACCGCCCCCGACCCGGAGGGCAAGGGCATCAAGCTGTGCATGCGAAAGGCTCTCGGCAATGCCGGGCTCGATGCTTCGCGCATTGATGCGATCAACGCCCATGGGACGGGCACGCCCCAGAATGACGAGGTCGAGGGGAAGGCCATTGCCGATGTTTTCGGTCCCGACGTTCCGGTGACATCCACCAAGTCGTTCACCGGCCATACGCTGGGCGGGGCGGGCGCGGTCGAAGCGATTTTTTCGATCCTGTCGATCAAGGGAGCATTTCTGCCTCCCACGCTCGGCACAAAGGACATACCGGAAGATATCAGGGCAAACATTGTTACGGGCGAAGTCCTGAAGAAGGACATATCCACGGTCCTGTCCACGTCGTTCGGGTTCGGCGGGAGCAATGCTTCACTGGTTTTCGGAAGGTACGAAAAGAAATGAAAAGCAATGAAATGAAATGACACAGGATGTGGTCATAACCGGGAAGGGATGTATCCTTCCCGCCGCGATCGGCGCCGGGGCGTTTGGAGACGTGCTCTTCGGGTCGGCTGCCCGGCCGGAGGGTCCTGCTTCGAGGAAAATCGAGACCCTGGCCGAGGAGTCGAAGAAACGGCTTCCCGCCCTCATAAGGCGCCGCATGAGCAGGCTGTCCGTCATGGTGGCGCTGTCGTGCGGCGAAGCGTTTCCTTCGGCAGGTGTCGACGTGGAAGCCGGCAAAGAGGACATCGGGTTCGCCTTCGGGACGGGCTACGGAGAGCTGAACACGACGAGCAGGATTTTTATCGCCGGGATCGGCGAGCACATGAGCCCCACGCACTTTCACAATTCCGTTCACAACGTGCCTTTGGGCTACGCGGGAATCATAACGGGGATCAAGGGGCCGTCGCTCACGTTTTCGGACGGCCACGTGTCCGGGGAGTCCGCGATCATACGGGCCGCCATGATGATACGCGGCGGCATGATCGATGTGCTGGCCGCCGGGGGGGGCGACGAGCGGTATGATTTTCCCCTGTTCGATGACCCGGGCCAGGGCGGCGACCCCGGCGAGGGGAGCGGTTTTCTCGTCGTGGAAAGCGGCCGGAGCGCGGAAGGCAGGAAGCGCTCCCCCCTGTGCGCGATAAGCGGGTGCTCCAAGCGCTCCTTCGGGGGCGACCCCGGAGACGTCGCGTCCAGGGTGGAGTGTGTCGGCGCGTCGATCAGTGAGGCGCTCGAGGCGGCGGGGAGCGACGCGCAGCCCGCTGTTTTCACCCACCTCCGGGGGGAGGGCCGGGAAGACGATATCATCATGGAGTCGCTGCAACGGGTATTCGGCCGCAACGTTCCCCTGTGGTCTTCGAAGGGGCTGTGCGGAGCCTTTACGGCAACGGGAGCCTTGAGATCCGTGGCAGCCGTGCTTTCCATTGAAAAAGGCATGCTGCCGGTCGACACGGTTCACCCGGAAGGGCCGGGGAAGAGCGCCCGCAACATCCTGGTCCTGGGCATGGACCCGGAGGGTGACGCGGCCTCCATTGTTTTCTCGGGACCATGAGCACGATGAGCGAGAGCCCCCTGACATACCTGCCGCACAGGCCGCCCATGGTTTTCGTGGATGCCATCGAGTGGGTCGACGAAGGCGCTAAAACCTGCGCGTGCTCGTGGAAGATCCCGGAGGATTTTTTCCTCCTCGAGGATGGGGAAATTCCCGAGGTCGTTTTAATTGAAGCCATGGCCCAGGCATCGGCCTGCCTCAAGGGATGGATCGATGTGCACAGGGGCCTTCCCGTGAAGGTGGGGTATCTCGTGGCGGTCAATGTCTCGAATTTCCATAACCCGTCGGCCGCGGGTGACGAGCTCGGCGTGCACGCGGAAATGACCGAGGAAGTTTCCAATTACTTTGAATTCAAGTGCGGAATAAAAAGGGGCGGGGATGACATAGCCGATGCCGTGCTGGGTTTCATGGTGGCCCCGTGATGCTTAAGCAGCTCTTCGGCTTTCTCTTCGACGATTCAAAGGACCCCGCTCCCGCGCTGGTCCACCCCGAAGAAGTCACCTACGGAGCGCTGAAACAGGCGGCGTGGTCAGCGGCCGCGGGCCTGAAAGCGCGCCGTGCGCGGCCCGGGGTCATTCTTCCCGTGACGGGCCGCGGGCTCAATTTCTGCGCCGCCTATTTCGGTTCCCTTCTTGCGGGCAACGTCCCCCTGCTGATGGAGACATCGGACGACGCGGACCTGGAAAAGGCCGCCGGCCGCGCGGACCTTGTTCTGACGGACGAGGCCGGCGCGAAGAGAGCGCAAGGCATTGCGCCGCGGGACAAAATCCTGGTTCTCGAAGAGCTGATGGGGGGTGGCGTCGATCCCGGTCTTTCCTTCGAGGGTTTCGGGAAGAACGAGCCCATGACCATTCTCCTGACCTCGGGCTCGACGGGCGATCCGAAGACGACCGTGAAGACGGCCGGCACCATCGCGGACGAGCTCGCCGTGCTCAAGGACCTTCACGCGGCGGGTCCGTCCGACTGCTACTTCTGCGCGGTTCCCTGGGTGCACATCTACGGGCTGCTGAACGGGTTTCTGCTCCCGCTGTCCGCGGGGGCGGGCATCATGGCGACGGGGGCGTTTATTCCCCGCGAAGCGCTTGCACTCCTGAAGAAGTGCACCGTATTCCTCGGGGTCCCCATCCAGTACAAGGCAATGACGGAAATCGGCGACCCGGGCGGCGGGCCGCTGCGGCTGAGCTTTTCCTCTGGGGCGGCCCTGTCGACGGAGCTGGCCGGCCGTTTCAAAGAGCTGACCGGCATTCCCGTCACGGAGATCTACGGGTCCACCGAGATGGGGAGCGTTGCCGTAAGAAAGAACCCCGACGAGACGGGGTGGGACGTTTTTCCCGTGATCCGGTGGAAGGCCGGCGAGGATAATGAGCTTCTGATTCAAAGCCCGCTGGCCGAGGCCCCGGCAGGGCAGGGGCCGGGCATGGCCTGGTACGGGTCCGGCGACTGCATCCGCGTGCTGGAAGACGGCAAGTTCGAGCTGGCGGGCCGCAAGAGCGACATCATCAAGGTAGGCGGCAAAAGGGTGAGCGCCCGCGAGATAGAGGAGGCGCTGCACAGGACAGGGCTTGTTTACGATGTTGCTGTGGCGCCTTATTACAACAGGCGCTCATGCAGCGAAAAGATCGGGGCCATCGTGGTCCTGGTCGAGGGCGGCGATGCCGACCGCAGGGCCATACGCAAAAAATGCCGCGAGCTTCTGCCATCCTTTAAAGTGCCCGATAAAATCGTGTTCGTGGAAAAGATACCGCGCACGCGCACGGGCAAGGTCAGGTATTCGGATATTCACACGTTATTGAAGCTGTAGCTGCCGGCCCTTGTCCGCCGTACTCCGCGAAAACTCATCCGGGCGTCCAAACTGGAGGGAACCCACCCCTGCGGAGAGCCGAAATGACATCACCAATCGTCTGCGAGATCGGTCATCACGTTGGAAACGCCGGAACCGTTCTTTGAAATGCTGCGATCAGAGCACCATCCCCTGGATTGGGAGAACACCTCTCCGAAGAACTTCCGAGAGGAAAGTCAAATGGTGGGAAGGCGGAGCGGTTCTACGCAACCAGCCTGTAATCATGATGCAGGC
>JBDRLK010000611.1:0-2087 GCA_043813155.1 Pseudomonadota bacterium
TCCACTCAGCGGGTAGGGGAGGCTTCAGCCTCCCGCAAAACCTCCACTCAGCGGGTAGGGGAGGCTTCAGCCTCCCGTAAAATGTATGCCGAATAAGGAACGGGCGACTGAAGTCGCCCCTACCCGGGATTGTGAGTTTGATTCTCGGGCGACTGAAGTCGCCCAAAATGCACGACAGGAACAGGGGTTGAAAATGAAAAAAGATCCAATTACTATGAGTCTTATGCGTATAATTACATTTTTCATGTTTTTTGTTTTGTTTTCCTGCAACAGCGGCTCGGATAGCGGCGATGATGCCCTGGATGACGTGGCGGACATGCCGGGCGACATCGGCGACGCGGCCGATTTTGAAGATTTGGCCGATACGCATGACCCGGCGGCCGAGGACGGCGCGCCCGATCCCGGGGCCGAGGACTTGACGGTGGACGACGCGGTTTCGGACATCGTGGACCTGGACGGCGACTGCCCGGCAGTGCCGGCCCCGGACCCGGTCACGGCCGCGCCCCTGGAGGGCGAGTGGCCGCCGGGCCGCTTCGAGGCCACGACCGTGGACGGGTTTGACGACGTTTACCTGTTCAACACGGCCGAGTCGCTCAAGGTCGGCGTTCGCAGGCAGTGGGGCGGCACGGTTATATTCTACGGCATGACGGGGGATTACGGCCCCGGCATGAACACGACCAACGTTATCGACGCGAACGACACGGGCAGGGAGGTGCAGGTGGCGTTCTACGACCCGGACAGGCAGATGCAGAACTGCGCCCACGACGCCTCGTGCCGCACGGGCGGCACGGACTGCCCCAATTCGATCACCTACCTGGGATGGAACCCGGTGCAGGGCGGGAACCGGTGCAACAGGGGGTCGGGGGACGAGGGCATGGAAACCTCGAGCGGCGTGATGACGCTCACGACCAACCCTCTTTTCTGGAACCCGAACTGGGACAGGACGGACTGCGATGACACGGCCTGCTCGGTCCCGGAGCTCAGGGAGAGGCGCTCGGACGTCAGGGTGATCCAGACCATGAAGTTCGTCAGGGAGCACGTCGTCGAGATCGAGTACACGGTCGTCAACCTCGCCGACATGAATCACGAGCCCACGGGCCAGGAGATGCCCACGGTCTACACGGCCAACGGCAACGGCGGCCCCGACCTGTGGAGGCTCTTCAATTCCGAGGGCGCGGAAATCCCGATCGACGAAGGCGGAGGCGCAGACGGGTTTTTCCACAAGAATTTCTCGAGCCCGGGCGGCTGGGCCTGCATGCAGAACGACGGACTGGATTACGGCGTGGGCATGGTCGCCGAGACCAGGCTGGGCACGTGGCAGGCCTGGCAGCTTCGCTCGCTGCCCTTCAACAATTTCAGGCCGCTTCCATCCTTCGGCATCCCGGCCCTGGGGACTGTTCGGGCCAGGGTCTACCTGGTCATCGGCTCCATGGGAACCGTAGCGTCGGAAGCCGGCTGGCTGGACGCAAACCTTCCGCCCTTCGGCGTGCTCGATTCCCCGGCTGATGACGAGACGATTTCCGGTGTCGTGGAATTCAGGGGGTGGGCCCTGGACAACAAGGCAGTGGCGTCCGTCGAGCTGGTCGTCGACGGGACCGCGGTCGCTGCCCTGGCCTACGGCGGCTCGCGGCCGGACGTGTGCAGCGTCTGGACGGGCTACGCGGGCTGCGACGCCGTGGGGTACGCGGGAAATCTCGACACAACGACGCTCACGCCCTGCGGCCACATTGTTGAAATCAAGGCGGCCGACGAGGACGGCAACGAGAAGATCATAGCAAGACGCAGGGTTTTCGTTATCGAGTAAACATGATTGGCAACTACACCAACCGCGGCGAAAACGCGGATGCCGAGAATTACACTGGATTGGTGTGGGCGCTGGCCTTGGGCGCGGAAGTCTACCTGCCGGTCATTGTGACGCCGTTTCTCGAGCTGCGATACTATGGCGGCGCCGGCTGGCGGGAAGAGGATATAATGGGATTCACTGTCAATCAGCGGGTCCTGCTGCATACGATCGTCATCAACCTGGGCGTTCGTATCCTCTAGGCTAGTCAAGCAAAAGCAGAAAGGGCGGGGCATGGGCACCCGCC
>JBDRLK010000612.1:0-8115 GCA_043813155.1 Pseudomonadota bacterium
GAGGACGGGGACATCGACGTGGTGGGCTTCGGGCAGATCAGCGGCGGGCTGGCCGGCCAGGTGTTTTTCAACAGCGGAAACGGCATTGCCTTTACCGGCGCCACGGTAGGCGGGGGAGGGGGCGGCTCGGTGGGCAACCCGGTCCAGGGCGCGCTGGGCGACGTGAACTGCGACGGCAAGCTCGACATGGCCGTGGGCGGCTCGATCTTCCTGGGCGCGGGCACCAGCTGGAGCCCGGGCGCCGCGGCCAACGACAGCAAGATCGCGCAGCTGGGCGACCTGAACGGCGACGGCTTTCTCGACCTCGTAACCCATGACCAGGAAAACGGCCTGCGCGCCTACCTGAACAACGGTTCGGGCACGGCCTTCACGCTCACGGACATGGGTCTTCCCGACGCGACCTGGGTCAGCCCCGTGCTCTCCAGCCCAACGAACCCTCTTTCCTCGGCCTATGGCTTCGACCTGGCCGACGTGACGGGCGACGGCGTGCTCGACCTTGTGCGCACGCTGCAGGCCGACACGGACGGCTGGGGAGGCTCGACCGCGGTCATCGAGGTCTGGACGAGATAGTTATCCATTATTGCCTTGTCTCCGCCCTTATTCTATGGTGACACCATGGGGTTTGTTCACGTTCATACACTTCTTTGTTTCCTGCTGTATGTTTTCCTCACGGCTTGCACCTTGAAAACATCGGGCACAGGGGCAGATTCATCCATCTCGGAAACGGGAGATGATGTCGATGCGCTTGCGGACAGCCTGGAGACGCCCATGGATGGAAACGATGCAGGGGATTTGAATGATGATGAAAGCCATGTTGACGGGGTTGAGGGCGATGCCACGGTCGATGAAACGCTTCAGGACGATGAGCCGGCCCCGGAGATCGGCGTGCCGCTCGAAACCGATGTCTTTTCAGAGCCCGACATAGTCCAGGACATGGCCGACGCGCCTGATGGTCATGATGCGACCGACACCAGTGAGCATGACGGGGAATTGTGCGTTCCACCGGATCCTCCATGGTGGGTTGATGAATGGCCCGGCCGAAGGCGCCTGCAGGCCGAAACAGCCCCGGCCGGTTTTTCCTACAGGATCATGCTCTCCTCCGGCACGACGCCGCCATCAGGCGAGCTGTACGACGCGTGCCTTTCCACGGCCGGTGATCTGCGCGTGCTGGCCTGGAATGGCTCGGCCTGGACCGAGGTCGACAGGGTCGTGGAAGCGTTCGAAAGAGACACTATCGTGGTATGGTTCCAGCACATATCCTCGGCTCACGCCTACTATTTTTACTATGGTAATGCCGGGGCCGGCGACCCTCCCGATGACCCCGGCAACGTGTTTCTATGGTTCGACGATTTCAACCGTGCCGACGGGGACCCGGGCGTTGGAGCGCTCTACGGCGTTGAAAGGGGAGGCACCTGGCGGATTGTCTCCAATGAGCTTCAACAGACCACGGCAACCGCGTTCAACTCGTTTCACCCCCTGGTGGGGGCCTCTTGGCAGGACATAGAGATCCGCTACAGGTGGCGGCCGGGTGATACGGGCTGCGTGGATTCCGGGCCCATCGTTCAGTGGATCGCAGCGGAAGAGCGGGGTTACTACATTGAAAGGCAGGGCGGTCAGGTCTATATTTTCGAATACCCGGCGCATACCGCCCTGTATAACGTTGCGCAGCCCGCGCCGTCCCGCGACTGGCACGTGCACGTGCTCATGAAAATCAGCGACAGGCTCACGCTTATTGAGGACGGCGCGACCCTGCTGGATACGACCGGCATTATCACGGCCGGTCCCGGAACGGCCGGCATTGCCACGTACTGCACAGGCCTTCCTTTCCTCTACGATGATCTGAGGATTCGCATGGCAGCGGACCCGGAGCCCGCCGTGGTCGTGGGAGCCGAAGAAACGGATTGCCCATAGGCTGTGAAGCCTGGACGCGATAGAATCAACGAATTAGTCGATGGCGGCGTGCTTGTTCCTGCCGGACCAGTAACGCTTATAGATCCAGTTGTTCTTTCGTTTGATCGGGAGCTTTTCGATTTCCCGTAGCCAGGCTGACTCTTTTTCGCGGGCTTCTTTAAAAGCCTTTTGCGTTACCTCGAAATGCTTTCCGGCCGCGGCTGATCGTGAGGCCTCGATGAAGGCCTTTTGCGTTTTCACCAGGTCGGTCCGGATGGCGCGGGACCTTGCGGCAAAATCCTTCAGCACGGCCCTGTGCAGTTTTTCATGACCCCACCAGAGATTTTCAGGGTCATAGGCTTTGCCGGGCAGGGGGCCGATGTCGGGCAGCACACTGTCCTCAAAGCGGATCGGCTTGAACAGGCTCGTGCAGGGGGCGGCCGTGCCCGTGGCCCAGAACGTCTGAGCCTCAGGCAATAAATGAGCAACCATGGACGAGGTCGTCTGCGCGCTGTCGCGCGAAAGGGGGTTGGCGGAATGGGCACAGACGCGGTCGATGAGAAAATGACTGTCAGGACGGTAGTCGTCCTGGCCATGGTCGCGAAGGATCTCGAGGGCCGATGCCTCATCCATGGTTTTCTCGTGCTCCTCGAGAAGCTGTGCGGTTCGATTGCGGCGGGTACGGCCAGCCGAGAAGGTCGTGTAGAACCAGTCGGAATAAACGCGGCTGAAATGGAAGGTCTGTCCTTGTTGAAAAACCCGAACGCGATTTTCCCGTGGCTGAGCGATTGAAAGGCCAGCGGCATGTCAGATCATGGCCCCTTTCGACGTGGCGATGACCTTTCCGTGCTTTACGCCCCTGACGCTGATGAGGCGGTTGGCCAGGCTCTGGATCTCGGCCGCGCTTCCCCTGACCACCATGACCTCCAGGCAGCTTCTGTGGTCCATGTGAACGTGCAGCGTGGAGACGATTTTCAAGTGGTGGTCGTGCTGTATCTTTGTCAGCTTTGACTGGAGCAGCCGGGTGTGATGGTCGTAGAGCAGCGATATCAGGCCCATGACGTCCTTTTTGCCTCCGCGCCACTCCTCCTCGATGAGGGCCGAGCGCATGAGGTCGCGGATGGCCTCGGAGCGGTTCCTGTACTTCCTGCGCCTGATGAGCCCGTCGAATTTTTCGAGCAGCTGTTTTTCGATCGATACGCCGAAGCGCTCGACGCCTGAAGACGGTTTTGTTTTTTTTGTAGTTTTCGTCATTTCTAATCCGGTGAATTTCAACAATTGTCGGTTGCGATTTTTATCAGTTGGGCGAACGGGAGGCTGAAGCCTCCCCTACCCGACGGGGGCAGGGGCGACTTCAGTCGCCCGTAAAGCAAAACTGCTTCCAATCGCACCCACAATTGTCGAAATTGTTGACTTAAATGTCAATATCATTATGTTAATGGCCATGCTGACGACAAAACACACCATCTCAAGGGGCTTTACACAGGCACGCCAAGGGCGTGCAGCTACAGAGGCGCGCCAAGGGCGTGCAGCTACAGAGGCGCGCCAAGGGCGTGCAGCTACAGAGGCACGCCAAGGGCGTGCAGCTACAAGGCGCGTCGCCCTATTGTTGACATGCCTGCTTTTCATTGCCGTTAACTCCTCGACGTGGGAGGGCGTCTCGTGGTCAAAGCCGCCGCCGCTGTCTGAGGAGAGCATTTTCGACATGATCGGGAACGCGGGCTGCAAAAAGGATTATCCCGACGATCACAGCGTCGTGGTCCTGCACCACACCGACATCAGCGTGGAGGACACGGGGTTGAGCCACGTGACCGAGCGGAGGGTCGTCAAGATCCTGGACGTCCAGGGAATCAAGGACAACGCGTCGGTGCGCTTCAACTACGACCCGGCCACCCAGTTCCTGGAGATCAGGTGGGCGAAGATCTTCAAGGCGGACGGCAAGGTCGTCAAGGTGGACCTCAAGAACCGCGTCAGGGACCTTCCCCAGCCCCTGCACGGCATTTTCTGGCCTTCCAGGATGAAGGTCCTGGACCCGCACGGCCTGGAGCCGGGCGACGCCCTGGGCTACGAGATCTACAAGAAGGGCTTCCAGATCGCCTACCTCCTGAACCCGGCGGGCGAAGGCGCGGGCGAAGGCGAAGGCGCGGCCGCTGCGGCCGGCGAGGATGAATCCAAGTACATCCCGCCCATGAAGGGGCATTACTACGACGTGGTCCTCTTCGAGGAGCCCACGGCGGTCAAGGAAAAGAAGTACGCCATTCACGTCGCCCGCAGCAAGCCCTTCCACTGGGAGATCTACAACGGCACGGTGGCCGCCAAGCACTCCTTTGACGACGATATGGACCACTTCACGTGGTGGAAGAAGGACATGGCCGCCGTGCCCGACGAGACGAGGCAGCCGGACCGCAGCGATTTCGTGACCAAGCTGGTCCTTGCCACCGTCAAGAGCTGGGAGGACAAGTCGGTCTGGTTCTTCGAGATCAACGAGCCTGTCTTCGCGTTTGACGACGCGATCAAGAAAAAGGTGAAGGAGATCACGGCCGGCGCCAAGACGGACCAGGAAAAGGTCAAGCGCCTGCTGCGATGGGTCGCCCACAAGATCCGCTACAGCGGCATTACCATGGGGAAAGGGGAGGGCTACACGCTCCACCCGGGCATCATGAGCTTCAACGACCGCTGCGGCGTGTGCAAGGACATCGCGGGCATGCTCATCACCATGATGCGGGCGGCCGGCTACGAGGTCTACCCGGCCATGACCATGGCCGGCGCGCGCGTGGAAAAAATCCCGGCCGACCAGTTCAACCACTGCGTTGTGGCGTGGAAGAAAAAAAGCGGCGATTTCGAGATGCTCGACCCCACGTGGATGCCTTATGACACGGCCACGTGGAGCTATGCCGAGGGTCAGCAGGACTTCCTCATCGGCACGAAGGAGGGAAAGGACCTGGAGCAGACCGCGCCCTACAAGCCCGAGGACAACCAGTTCAACATCACGGGCTCGAGCACGATCACGGCCGACGGCGGGCTGAGCGGCAAGTTCACGTTCCAGGGCACGGGTTACGCCGACACGAGAATGCGCAGGGCCTTTTCCTACCAGGCGGTCAAGGAGGACGAGGCGTTCTATCATCAGCTCTTTTCGTCGATCTCGCCGCTCATTAAAATCGACAAGTTCCAGGAAGGCGACTGGGCCGACCTTGACAAGCAGTTTTCCATCGACACGTCCTACAGCGTGCCGGGCTACGCGGCGGCGTCCGGCAGGAGCGTTCGCTTCGTCATTCCGCTGGCTCACATGATCCTGAAACAGGAGCGGTGGAGCCCTTATTACATGCTGGGCCCCTGGACCGAGCGCAAGAATCCGGCCATGTTCTGGTTCCCCCAGCAGATCACGGTGAAGGAAAAGGTCAAGCTTCCCGCCGGGTACGCGGCCGAAGACCTTCCCGGGGAAAAGAAATTCGACGGCGAGCTCGTCTCGTACCGGTTTTCAGTCGAGGTCCAGGGCCAGACGCTCAGCTACAGCGCGATGTGGCAGATCAAGGAGCGGCTGGCGCTGCCCAAGCACTTCGATGAGCTGGGCAAGCTCGCGGCCGCCATCGACGAGATGGAGAAAATGGAGGTTGTCATGTCCGCCACCAGTAAAGATGGAGGGAAGAAGAAAGGAGGTGGAAAATGACCGGTAGCGCAGAAACTATTGAAAAATCAGCTCGAAATACGCTTGCGGCGGTCATCGTGATCCTCTGCTGTGCGGCAGCGACCGGCGGGCAGCCTGCAGCGCTTCCCGGGATCGTCAAGGAAAACCTGAACAAGAAATTCACGACCGCGGCCGACGCCGTCATCCTCCAGGAAAAGCGCACGCTCACGCTGCAGGACGACGGCAAGGTGAGGGAGCAGGTCAGGATCGTCCAGAAGATCCTTACGGATCACGGGGCCGACGCGTTCTGCGACCCCAGGATCCGGTTCAACGACGCCAGCCAGAGGCTCAACATCATCGAGGCGAGCACGTACATGCTGGACGGAAAAAAAGTCGATACGCTGGACAACGGCAAGAACCAGTCCACCCCGAATTCCATCGCCCCCTTTCCCTGGTACACGGATGTCCAGGAGATGATCGTGACGCACGTGGGCGTGGAGCTCGAGGGGATCACGGTCCTGGAATATGAGATCAAGGACCTGAAATCATGGCGCCGCTTCTTTTACGGCACGGAGACGTTCGTGGACGAACGGGACATTGCCGAGAAAATCCTGGAAATCAGGGTGCCGGCGGGCAAAGAGCTTGCCTGGGAGGCCTATAACTTCCAGCCCGGGACGGGAAAGACAAAGAGCGGCGATCATGACGTGTACACCTTTTCCGTCAAGTCCGTCGCCGGTGCCAACCTTCACGAATCTTCCCCGGCCCCTTCGCTGACGCTCCCGACGCTGCACTTTTCGGAAACGATAGACGGGAAAACGCTTGCCGCGGTGCTCCTTGGCGAATCGAAGGATGGCGTAAAAATTTCCGGCGGAGAAGATGTTCCAGACGGAAAGAAAATCCTCGATGTCATTGATCTGGAAATCAAGGACGAGCTTCTCTCGCCCCTGGACAGGACGCTGTACATCTACAAGAGGATCATCGACGAGCTGGGCGACCCGCACGTGGACCGCAAGGAATTCGGGTGGGCCGTTCGCTCCCCGTTCGAGGCGTTTTCATCGGGCTATGCGGACGGCCTGGAGAAGTTTCGGATCCTGCAAAGCGTCTTCGGCGAGCTGGGCTTTTCCCCGGTTCCCGTCGTGACCCTCTACAGGACGGACGGCAAGGCCGTGCATCACCCCGACAACCTGGCCGCGGCATGGGTCAGGATCAGCGCCCACGGTTTTTACCTCTACCTTCCGGCGGCGGGAAACGCCGCCGGCGGTGAGCCGAGGCCCGAGAAGGCCTTTTTGCCGAGCGACACGGGGCTCACTCCGGCCGCTTTCGTGAAACCGGCCACCGCGCGCGCGCGCATAGACGTGAGCATGGACCTGAAGAAGGACCCCCACACGTTCGCGGCCACGATCAAGCTCAGGGGAAAGCACAATCCCTACTGGAACGTGTTCCTGTCGGGCGGCTCGGTCGAGGCAAAGAGCATTGCCGCGGGCCTGCTCAAGGGCGCGCCGGTGGTCATCGAGAAGGCGTCGTTCCAGAGGCTCGCGCTGGATGAGAGCGTTTTAACGGTCAAGGGAACCGTGGAGCCGCAGGGCGGCGTGGTGGACATAACGCTCGGCGCCCCTCTGCTCGACGCGGCTTATCCTTCCCTCGAGCTGTGGAGGCAGGAAAGGGAGACGCCGCTTCTCGTCAAGGAAAAGGAGATCGAGTCGGTGAGCCTGAAGGTCCTTGTGCCCGAGGGCGCCGAGATCGAGTACGTCCCCGTGTACAAGAAGAAAAAAATGGGCATGAAGTTCGCGAGCTTCCCCGGAAGCTCCGAAGACGGGAGCCTGGAGGTCACGCGCGGCGCAAAGGCCGGGGACGGCGAGGTGATCGTCAGCAGGAAGGTCATTCTCACGCCCGGCGTTGTGGCGCCCGGCGCGTACGGGGCGCTCAAGGAGACTCTTTCGGAAGCGTACAGCCCCAACGGCAGCAGGGTCATCATAAGGATTCCGGAAAAGCCATAGTTGCAAAATCAGGTTTTTGAATTATTTATTCCATCATGGGGTGCTGCACGCCCTTGGCGTGCCGCAATCCAGAAATCCAAAGGAGATCAACGATGTACGAATCGAGGGGAGTGAACGCATGTTTTTTTAATATCGTCCTCATCGCGGTTGTGCCGCTTTTTACCGCGGGCTGCAGCGGGGGATTGAAACACTTTTCTCCGACGGACGGGGACCAGGACGACGCGGGGCCGGCCGACGGCCTGGACACCGCCGCGGACACGGACCAGGACCTGGAGGATGTTCCAGGCGACGTTCCGGGGGACGCGCCCGGCGACGTGCCCGAGGAGGAGCCGGCCTGCGAATGCACGAGCAGCGAGGAGTGCGACGACGGCCTTTTCTGCAACGGCGAGGAGAGTTGCGACGGGTGTTACTGCATCTTGGCGCCCGGCCTGGACTGCGACGATCACGTGGACTGCACGGATGACGAATGCATGGAATCCATCGATGACTGCCAGTTCACGCCGAACCACGACAACTGCGACGAGGGCCATCTCTGCGACCCGGAAGAAGGGTGCGTGGACGCGCCCGAGTGCGAGAACAGCGAACAGTGCGACAACGGCTATT
>JBDRLK010000613.1:0-5630 GCA_043813155.1 Pseudomonadota bacterium
GGGCATTCCGATTCCGGGAAAGGCGCTTCCATGGCGGACCAGGAAAAATTCACGGCATGCCACGTGCCCGCGTCCACGCGGTCCTCCCATGCCGGGTCCGAGGACCAGATGTCGAGGAACCACCAGGGCGGCTCCACGAGCATGAAAGCATCGGACATCCATTCGAGGTTGTGCCAGGTCGTGCTCGTGACCGTAAACCCCGTGAGCGCCTCCGGCCCGTGGTTCCCGAACATGCCGTAGACGTAGACCTCGCTCGTGGCGGGCGGCCCGTACTCCATGGTGTCGGCCACGAGGCTCGTCTCGAGCCCGGAGTGGCAGGCCAGCGTCACCTCGGGCGGCCATTTCCAGCCCGGCCCCATGTTGCACGAGCCGCTGAATTTGCCCGCCGGCGTCCTGCCGGTAAACTCTATGCCGAACACCTCGATCCTGTTATTATCGGTGCAGGCCGTGGTCTCGCCGCTCGCTGCCTCGCCCTCGAGCACAAAACCGCGCTCGCGCAGCGAGTAGCGCGCCTCTCCCGTGCGCACCTCCCCGCTGTCGCCGTGCACGATAACCGAGTCCAGGTAGGCGCATCGCTCGTCGTATTCGCCCTCCGGCCGGGTCACGTCAAAGTAATAGCGGGCGCGGGGCACGCCGCCTGGAATGGACGCGGCCACGTCCACGCGAATGCCGTAGCAGTAGGATCCGTGCTCCGTAACATCATCGTACTCGCACTCGGGCGGAGGCCCTTCTTCCTCGACCACGTCCGTGGAATCGGGCGGCGGGTCGGGGAGCGTGTCAGGGCTGTCGGGCCCATCGGTCCCGTCCGGCGCGTCGGGAGCAAGGTCCGGAGGATTGTCCGGGACCGCGTCCGGACCAGCATCCGTCTGCGTGTCCGTGCCGTCAACCCGGTCGACACCATCCATGTCGACGGCGCCGTCGTCCGCAATGGACGCGTCCCCGCACCCTGACGCAAAGATTACGAACAGTGACGTCAGTATCCATACCGAAAAATCATTGAGCTTCAAGCTGTTCATGAATTCCATCCCTTCTCTTGTAGACTATGTAGCATCCGGTGTTGGAATATTCAAAAAAAAAGCCGGGAGCAGGCAGTCGCGGGTGCGGATGGTGGGAAGCTCAGTTCTCCCAGTAGTCGTCGGTTCCCATGATCCGCGGCGCGTGGTGCGTTCCCTCGAAGTCGAAGGGAACCACGAGGTCCATGCAGGAGATGTCGAGCTCGCCTTCGGGGTCTTCGATGAAATCTCGCAGAAGCTCAACGCCGCAGTCGGCAGCCAGGGGGGATTGGCCCATGGGCGTTCCGAAAATAACACCGTGCGCCGCGTAGGGAAAGGTCAGAAAATGCTTTCATGGGCTCCTCCTGGCAAGCCCCCCTGGATTAACTGATTATAATTTTAACACAGCCCTTTCGGATTGGATCGGAAAACCTGCCCTGCCGGGAAACTCCTGCACGGCAGGGCCTGACCTCTGGAAAACCAAGACTTTGAAAATGGTTTTTCTCGACGAGAATAAAGGATCAATCTCACGCCGACGGCTCCGTCCGCCATCCATTCAGCAATGTTAATAAACTGACGGTTTTCAGGCCCTCAAGTGATCAATGGGCCTGCTGATGGGAACTGAGAAACATGCGAAGGCTCCGAATCCGAAGAAGAAAGCCAGCAGGAGAAGACCTGTGGAGTCATGCGAAATAACGCTGTACCCGTCCTTCTCTTTGCTGCTGCTCCCGAAGTATAGATCGCCCATGGCGCGCCTCCCCAATTATTTTTGTTTTTGAAATAATCTATCGAATGGTTGAAACGGGGCGCTGAACGCGGTCCAGGCAGATCTCCACGGCCGTTGGACCGGGAACAAAGCCCAGGCTCGAGGCCGGCACGCTGCCGGCCATGTCCACGGCCGCGTCCAGGGCTTTCTTGGCGGACCCGGCGTGCCAGTAGGGAATCACGCTCAGGGACGCGAGCCGGGCCGCGGCGTCCGATGCCGGCACAGGCTCTATGCGGTTTTCAGGGGCGTGATGCAGGAAAAAAATTCTCTCCAGGGGCACGGTCCGGTTCAGTCCGCGGCCCGAGGTGCCGTGCCACGGCGTTCCCGAAATGAGGGTGCTGCCATCACGGATGCCGGCGGCAACGCGGTCGTCGCTGAGCACGGCCGCCCCTTCCGCATCGCTGAAAAGATCGGCAAGCGTGCTCTTGCCTGCTCCCGAAGCTCCGCAGAAAAGCATGCCCCTGCCGCGATAATCAATGCCGCAGGCATGTACAATAATAGATCCTTTGTCCGCCAGGAGCCTGGAAAAGATCACCTCGTCGAGAGGGTAGTCAAAAGCGGACAGGCCGGCGGCGCCGTCCTCCACGTATATCCTTCCCGACCCGGATTCGAAATCAACGACCGCGCGCAGGTGAGGAAGCTCGAACACGTGGGATCCGTCCTGTTTGAAAACCTTCCACAGGCTGGTGGAGTCGAACACGGGCTCGAGATCGTCGAGCCGGGGGAGCGGGCCATGAATCACCTCGAGGCGCAGGGCGCAGCCGGTGCTGCTGCAGCCGGCCTCTTCGAATTCCTCATTTCCTTTTCCCGCCGGCGCCTTCTTCGCGGGATCGAGCAGCTCAACCGAGACATCCCCTCCGATGCGCACGGTCCGGATATTGGCCGAAGTCTCACTGTTCGCTTCAGGACCCACCGATGACGCATCCGGTGAGACAGGTTGCATATTCTACGCCTCCGCCGGACACCTTGCACGCCGCAAGCACGACCTCGTCAATGCGGATTTTCACCCTGTTCACCTTGGGGGGCTTATAGGGCTTCTTTGATTTTGCTTTGCTCTTCTTCTTCACGCCACATACCTTTTTGCCCGGCCATGCGATCCATTCCACGCTGGATCGCCTGGCGGCGTTTTTTTCCTGCTTCGCACAAGTGCGCGGGAAAACCGGCGTCGCTGCCGGTTTCCATCCTTGCCACCGGCGGGCACACGCCGCAGAATGACTGGTCACAGCAGCCGCAGCAGGGATGATCTTCGGGAAGGGGGCTTTCCCGCCGCTGCCTGACAGCGCCGTCCCACCCGTCCATAAACGAACCCTTCTTCAGGTCGAACAGCGGAACATCGCAGACACAGAGCGCCAGCTGCCCGCCGGGGTACACGTGGAACGACGTCATGCCCGCGCCGCAGTTGAACAGGGATCGGCGGGGGGTCATCCTGCCGTCCTCCAGAAATTCAGTCAGGGTTGCATGCCTTTTTCCGTCCTCCACATCGAGCCGGATCGCGCTGTCGTCATCGAGCCTGCTGAAACAGGGCTTAAGGGAGCCGTCGAGGCACGGCGAGACCTGCGTGTCAAAGCGGAAGGGAACGCCGAGCTCCTCGCTGAAGCGCCTAATGCCCTCCAGCTCGTGAGCGTTTTGACGCAGCACCACGGTTTTAAGCTGCACGGCCGTACCCTGCCGGGCAAGCCGGCGGGCTGACCTGAAGGCAGCGTCTCTCGCCCTGCCCTCCCCCGTAACCAGCGCATAGGTCTCAGGCGAATGACCGTACAGGGAGATCTCAACCGAAAAAGGCGGCATTTTTTCAAAAAGCCCCATGATCGCATCGTCAATCAGGGTGCCGTTGGTGAACACGTTGACCAGAAAGCCCTTGCGCCCGGCATGCATGTAGATGTCCGCAAAGTCCGGCCGCAGGAGCGGCTCTCCGCCCGTTATGACGAGCCAGAGGCAGCCTGCCTGCTCGAGCTGGTCGATAATGCCGAGCCACGCAGAGGTTGAAAGCTCCGGCTGCTTGCGGCTGGTTTGCAAATAGCAGTGGATGCAGCCAAGGTTGCATCGGTGGGTCGGCGCTATGGATCCTGCAATGGGCCTGCGGTCACGGAACGCCAGGCGGTTCAAGCGCCTGCCCCAGGCGGCGTAACCGATTGTCCGGGCGGCAGACTTCATCGGCCATCCGCCCGCCCCCGCCCGACCTGTTGAAGTTCTTTTTTCATCGTCTGAAATTCTTCGCTTTTCGTAATAAATACAGTGGTAACTATAGGGTCAAACATTCACAGTGTCAATGAATGATGGCGCACTGGAATAATCTTTTCGCATGAAATCGCCCGAAGTCTTGTACTTGCCGCAAATTACACTATAATAATATATCAATTTGCATGACTCCCGGCATGGGTATCTTGCTGCGGGCTTGTGGCACGAGAAATATGACATGCCGATCCGTTGAGTCGCAGGGGCGGAAGAAAGGAGCCGATCGTGCTTTGGCGGAAGATATCAGCTTCGGTCGGGGGAAGCTCCATGGTCCTCGTTCTGGGAGCCATGCTTGCATTGGCCTCAGCCTGCGCCGTGGATTTCGATGAGCCCCGTGCGGGGGAAGATCCTGCCGGCGTGGGCCGGTCCGGCTTTGGACTGTCGACCGACCACGTCAACGTAGGGAGAGAGAAAGTTCCCGACAAGGGAATAAAGATCAGTGAAAACGATAATTCCGGCAGCAAGGGACCCGCAGCCATCGGGCCGAAAAAGCTGCCACCCGCTGCCCAGCGCTACATCGTTGTGCTCAACGACGTATCCCTCGAGCCCGGGATAGATACGGAACCGGGCCACGTGGCCCTGAATCACGGCGTTCTTCCCGATGCCGTCTACCGTCACGCGATCAAGGGTTTTTCCGCTCAGATATCCGACATAGCAAAGCTCAAGAGGCTGCAGCACAGCTCGGCGGTAAAATACATCCAGCCTGATTACAGGATGTACAAGATGGACCAGCGCGAGATACCTTACGGAAGAAACAGGATAGACGCGGAGCTCAACCGAATCGCCAAGATCGACGGCCAGGACGACAACCCGGACACGGACGGCATTCCCGACAGGGTGGATGTCAGCGTGGCCATCATCGACACGGGCATCGACCTTGATCACTTTGATCTGAACGTGGGCGGCGGCGCCGACTTTGTGGTGATCGACAAGCTGAGCCGCGACGGCATATCCGTTCCCAACGGAGGCGACGACATCGACGGCCACGGGACCCACTGCTCCGGCATCGTCGGGGCGCTGGACAACGGCTACAACACGGGCGCAGCCGGCCATCTGCGGGCCGTCACGGGCGTGGCGCCCGGGTCCAAGGTGTACTCGGTAAGGGTGCTTGACGCCAACGGCTCGGGGTACACGTCGGAGATTATCCATGGCATAGACTGGATGACCTGCTGCGTGCAGGGCGGCTCCTGCGACCCGGCCTGCCCGGCGGGCGCCGAAGACATCAGGGTGGCCAACATGAGCCTGGGCTGCGAATGCGGCACCGAGGATTGCTCGTGCGAAGGCGCGGAAGAGCAGGCCTTCTGGGCTGCCATCAACAGCGCGATAAGCGCAGGCATCACCATGGTGACGTCGGCAGGCAATGATTCAACCGACGTGGGCAACGAGAGCAGCTGCGGCGCCACGCCGGGCTGCCTCACCAATGTCATCACCGTGGCGGCCCTGACCGATTTCGACGGCCGGCGCGGCGGCCTCGCCGCGCCCGGGGACTGTGATTACAGCACCTACACCGACGATACCATGGCCGGGTTCAGCAATTTCGGGGCCAAGGTGGAGCTTACGGCGCCGGGCGTATGCATCGACTCCACCTACCCGCACACGGACGCGGGATACTGCACGCACTGCGGGGCCGAGGTTAT
>JBDRLK010000614.1:0-6934 GCA_043813155.1 Pseudomonadota bacterium
TCATCAACAGAAAAGGGGAGAACATACCCGTGTTGCTTTCCGCCGCGATCATCTACGATGAGGGGAAGGAAGCATACACGTGCGGCATTTTCTCGGACTTGAGGGAGAAAATCAGGAGCGAGGAAAAAATCGCGTTTATCAGCGAAAAGCTTCAGCAGAGCGAGAAGCAGGCCGAGCTGGCGGAGCTGGCCGGAACAATGGCCCATGAGCTGAACCAGCCGCTGACCTCGATTTACGGCTGCGGCGAGCTTCTCATGAGGCGGCTGAGCACGGACAAATCGTACCAGAGATACGTGAAGATCATCCTCGACGAAGCGACCAAGATGAGCGATATTATCAAGAAGATCGGCAAGATCACACGGTATGAGACACAGAACTACGTGGGCAGGACAAGGATCATCGACATCAACAAGGCGTCGGACGGGGAAAGCGCGGGCGAGACCGGCAGCGGGAGCGGCGGCGGCAGTGATGATGCCGGGGAAGAGTAGGCGGTGAGCGAGACAGGCCCGATAGACCTGATGAAGAAGGTCCTCCTTCTTACATCCAGGATATACATTCCGCTGTCCGAAGAGGAGCTGCTCAAGGGATTCGCGGAATCGATCATTGAATCCTTTCCAACGTCACGATGCTGCATCAGGCTGATCGACCCTGAGAGCGGGTCCCTTCTGAATTCCCATGCGGTGGGAATAATGGACGAGGAGATGCGCGAGCACCTGTTCATTACTCCCGACTCGTTCGAGGGGGGAGAGATCCCGCGGGAGCTCGGGAAGAAGCTGTCCCCGAACATTCACGTGCATGAAAACGCGAAATGCATTTTCAAGCGAAGCCGCAGCTGCGTCGTCGTCGCCATTGCCCATGGGTCCGAGTTCTACGGAACCATTCATGTTGAAACCTCGGGAAAGCCTTCCTTCCTGCCGAGGGGAAAGCTGTTCCTTTTCGTCGTGGGGACCATTCTCGCGTCCGCCGTGGCCAATTACCGCTACCTGGGGGAGCTGAGATACCTTCACGATTACATGAGCAAGCTCATCGAGCACGCCAACGTGCCGATCGTTGTTCTCGACGAGAGCTGCAGGGTAAAGTTCTATAACAAGGCCATGGAGGAGGTCACGGGCTGCGATCGGAAAGACATCGCGGGACGGGACTTCTTCAACCTGCTCAAAGACGATGACCGGCTCAGGTTCAAATCGGTCATGAACAACGCTTTCAAGGGAAAGGCCACGGCGGGATTCGAGCTGCACATGCCCAGGGACGAGGGGAGAAGCTCCGTGCCCATGGCCCTGAACGTTGCCCCGGTCGTCGACAGGCACGGCAAGACCCGCGACGCCGTTGTGATCGGACAGGACCTGACCGAGGTGCGCCGCCTTCAAAACCAGATGCTGCAGACCGAGAGGCTCATGACCATCGGCCAGCTTTCGGCCGGCGTGGTGCACGAGATCAACAATCCCCTTACCTCGGTTTCCGTCTATTCCGAATACCTGCTGAAAAAGTACGAGAAGCAAGGCATGGAGAAGGGCGACCTGACGAGGATAAAGAGGATCGTGGATGCGGCGGACAGGATCCTCAGGTTTACGAAGGCGTTGATGAACTACTCCCGCCCCATGGCCGAAGAGCCCTCGCTCGTGGACCTGAGAGAGATCGCAACCCATGCCATCGGGTTCTGCGAGCACATCATTGCCGGGTTCAACGTGACGATTCACAAGGATTTTCCCGACGACCTCCCACCGGTTTACGGCATCAGGGCGCAGCTGGAGCAGATATTCGTCAACCTGATAACCAACGCGTGCCACGCCATGAAGGCAGAGGGAGGCGAGCTGCGGGTCCGCATCAAGGACAACAGGGATGGGACGGTCCTGACGGAGCTGGAGGATTCGGGGTCGGGAATGCCGGACGATGTGGCGTCCAAGGCCTTCGAGCCGTTTTTCACGACCAAGGTTGAAGGGGAGGGGACGGGGCTCGGCTTGAGCATTGTAAAAAATATCGTCGATAATCACGACGGCCAGATAACGATACGCAGCCGGCCGGGCAGGGGCACGACCGTGTCCTTCTGGCTTTACACGCTCGAGTGATTTTCTATGGGTACCCGCCGCAGGCGCCGATGTCGATGGACTGCAGGCTGCCCTCCGCCTCCGCGCCGACGATGTAGCTCGTCATGAACAGGGTCCCGCCCCTCCAGGCCAGGCTCGCCGGGTTGGGGAAGGCGGCGATGACGTGCTCGTCGGACACGCGCATGACCTCGCCGCGCAGCCACTTGGCAACGTAGAGCCCGCCGTTTTCATCCACGGCCGAGCCGTCCAGCGCGTGGCCCGCCGCGGAGTTCTGGTAGACCGTTGCCGGGGCCCCGGACAGGGTCCCGTCGGGAGCGACTTCGTAGGCCTGAAGCCTGGGCAGCGTCGAGACCGCGCAGTAGAGCGTGCGCGTCTCCACGCGGTAGGCCAGACCGTTGGCGCCAGTGAACGCACCGTCCAGGAACCCGATGAGATCGGCGCCGGAAGCGGCGAGCGTGACGGAATAGGTGTCGGGAGCATCCTCGACAAAACGGGCGATCAGGCCCCGTTTCGAGTCGCTCATGTAAATGCCCGCGCCGGGGACAAAGGCGATGCCGTTGGGCTCCGTAAAGGCCTCGCCTCCCACCTCGTTGGGCAGGCTCAAGCCCTCGTGGCCCTCGTGATCAATGCGCACGCACCCCGACGGGCCGCCGCCTTCGCGGCCGAAGTCCGCCGCGAAGATGCGGCCCTCGTCGTCGCAGGCCAGGCCGGCCGGTCCCCTGCCCTCGAGCGTGGTGTAGAGCACCGGGTCCGAGCCGTCCACGGGAAGGCGCCAGATCTCGCCGGCCGCGAACAGGGAAACGAAGATTTCGCCGCCCGGGCACACGGTCACGCCCTCGGGCGCGGGCGTGAAGCGCGCCACCTCGGCGAGCCCCATGGCGCCCTCGCCGCGCGGGAACCCGTCGCTGCACAGCGTGGGGTCGATCTCGGGGTCGATTTCCACGGCATCGGAAGCGTCATCGCCCGGATCGTCCGCGTCTCCTTCCTCGGCGTCAACCATGTCCCCGGCCGGATCATCGGCAGGCTCCCCGGGCGCTTCAGCCGCATCGTCGACAGGGTCGTCGCCGTCCGGTGAAACAAGGTCCTCCGGGGCGGGGTCGAGGTCGGGGTCCTGCGCCGCATCGACGTTCCCGTTGCCGCCGCCGTTGCAGCCGAAGGCAAGCAGCAGGACGATCACCAGGAAAAAAAAAGACTCAATTTTTGTAATTTGCATGATTGATAACATTATCATGCAGGGTAATGTTCGACAATGTTCAAATCAAGTAATTGCAGCTGCGGGCCGAGCCTGTCGATTTATGCAGCTGCACGCCCTCGGCGTGCCAATGAGGCGGGGTCCCCATGAAACCAAATAATCGAACAAATCGAAATGGGTTTCGTGGTGTGCATAAAGGCTGGCCAGGGGCCAGCAGCACCAGCATATAGTATGTGTTGCCGATGGGTGAAAGGTAAATCGACAGGCTCGGCCCTCGGCCCGCCTGCATGGAAATCGGATTCGATTGGCACGCCGGGCTTTTCCCGCGCGAAGCCGCAGGAGCCGCGCTCGCGTGCAGCACAAAAAAAATTACATCCCGTTGATGACGTCGTTGCCGATGATGAGCTTCGCCTGCCTGACCTTGGGATGAGGTTTGATGGGTACCGGGTAATCGCCGGAAAAGCAGGCGTGGCAGAACCCCTCCCCGGATCCAACGGCTTTCATGCAGCCTTCGAGGGAGAGGTATCCGAGCGAGTCGGCCGTGAGGTAGTTTTCTATTTGGCTGATTGCCTTGAAGGAGGCGATGAGCTCCCTGCGCGTGGGCGTGTCGATGCCGTAGTGGCACGAATAGCGCGTCGGAGGCGAGGATATCCTGACGTGAACCTTCCTGGCGCCGGCGGCCCTGAGCATTTTCACGATCTTGTGGGACGTGGTCCCCCTCACGATGGAATCGTCCACCACCACGATGCGCTTGCCCCTGATCAGGTTCCTGACGCTCCCGAGCTTCAGCTTCACGCCGAACATGCGGATCGACTGCCTGGGCTCGATGAACGTTCTTCCCACGTAGTGGCTCCTGATGAAGCCCATTTCAAATGGAATGCCGGCCTGCTGGGCGAACCCGATGGCCGCGGGCGTGCCCGAGTCCGGAACCGGGATGACCATGTCGGCGTCGGCCGGCTGCTCGATGGCCAGCTGCTTTCCGAACTGCTTCCTCGTATTGTACACGCCGAGCCCCTCGATGATGCTGTCGGGGCGGGCGAAGTAGATGAGCTCGAAGATGCAAAGATGCCTCGGTTTTCGATCGAAGGGGAAGATGCTCCTGGGCGCCCAGTCGTTTTTCCGGTCGAAGACCAGGACTTCCCCGGGCTTCACGTCCCTGACGAGCCTGCCTCCCACGAGGTCGAAGGACGTTGACTCGGACGAGATCATGTGGGCCTTGCGCTTCCTGCCCAGGACGAGCGGCCTGATGCCCAGGGGGTCCCTGACCGCGATCATCTGGCTCTCGGTCAGGAACAGGAGCGAGTAGGCGCCTTCGACCTGTCCCACGGATTCGATAATCCTGTCCGTGACCTTGCCGCGGGAGCTCCTGGCTATGAGGTGGATGAATATCTCCGTGTCCGAGCCGCTTTCGAATATGGAGCCCTGCTTTTGGAGGGTGCTTTTCAATTCGTCGAAATTGGTCAGGGTTCCGTTGTGGCAGACGGCTATCGATCCCCTGGAGTACTCCACGGCGATGGGCTGGGCGTTTCGGATGCTGGAGTCCCCGGCCGTGGAATAGCGCACGTGGCCGATGGCGTTCGGGCCCTCGAGCTTATGCAGGATGCCTTGATCGAAAACCTCCTGCACGAGCCCCATCTGCTTGTACGTCCGGATGACCTTGCCGTCAGCCGCGGCGATGCCTGCCGATTCCTGGCCCCTGTGCTGCAGCGCGTGGAGGCCGAGATAGGCCAGGTTGGACGCTTCCTTCTGGTTGACGATGCCGAATAAACCGCACTTGTCGCGAAAAAAAGAAAGACCGGAGGTGTTTTTTGAATTCATGCTCATAGATGCCGGTAGTCCGCCCCAGGGTCACTTTATAACGAAGGGGTAGGTCACGCTGAAGGAAGACTGCTTGAACTTGGGAACCGTGGCTTTATTCACTGCTCCGCCGATGCAGGTCGCCGCCGGCGTTCCCTTGAAGGGGCCGCTGATGACAACGGCTTTCGTCACTTTACCGGTGGAACCTCCGAAGATGATGGATACCGTGGCCGTTCCCGTCTGTCCCTTGGCGCATTTCTGCACGCCCGGCGACACCTTTTTCATGGCCTTGAGCACGTCGTTCTTGTTGGGCGTGGAGGGAAGGCTGGCCGCGGGAGCGGGGGCGGGGGCGGGCTCCTTCTTTTCCTCCTTGGGCTCCTTGGCCACCGCGGCCTTGGAGCTCTTTCCCTTCTTCTCCGTCGCTTCGTCGATCAGGTCGAGCAGGGAGTCATGAGTCTTTTTCTGTCCCGGGGAAAGCTCCTTGGACGGTGTGGACGACAGGAGGTCCGGCCCGCCGCCGCCGTCGCCGGATTCCTTGCCCTTCTTCTTGCCGTCCTTCTTCTTCTTCGTGCCCGAAGCGCTCGATTCTTCGGAGCCGGACTCTTCTTCTTTGTTTTCCTCGGTCCCGGCCGCCGAAGCAACGACCTTTTCCTCACCCTTTTCTTCCGTCTTGCCTTCCCCCATGGTCGCCCTGAGCTCCTCCATCAGCTTCTTCTTGAGCGCCTCTTCGTCGAGCGCCGTCTTTTCCACGTCATCTTCGGGCACGCCCCTTCCCCAGCCAAGCCCGAAGATGCCGATCAGGAGCACGAGGACGCCGAGCAGCGCGAACGCCCCGACGCCGCCGAAAATATAGAGCATGACGTTCGGTTTTTTCTCTGAAGCCTGCATGAGGCTCGGCATGCCTATGGGCGCCCCGATGCCGCCGCCGCCGATGCTCAGAATATCTTCCGTCCTGGATTCCGAATACGCCCCGGGCGCCGGGCCCACACCCCCCGCAAGCGAGCGGATGTCGATAAGCCCCGATCCTCCCTCTCCCGATGTGGAACTCACGGCCCTGGCCGGCTCCCTGGAGCTGGAAGCGAGAGCCTGGAGGCTTCCCAGCGAGAAGAGAACGGAATCGTCATGGCGGGCCCCCTTGAGCTGGGTCGCGTCGACCCTTGGCGAATCCGGGATGCCCGGCGAGGATGTGACAACCTCCCCTCCGGTGTTATCGAAAGGCGAAGCATCGGCCTCGTCCGCCGATTTCGGCCTGAACAGGTCATGCGCCATGGGGTGGGCCGCCATCGGCGCATGTGTGCCCGCGCCGGCCCCGGGGGAGCTGAAAGCTTCAGAAAAAAGTGAAGAGGGGGCCTGGGCCTGCTGCCCCCCGTAGTCGCCGGCCGTCTGCTGTGCATAGGGATTCGAAGTCTGCTGCTGTGCATAGGGATCGGCCGCGTACTGCGAGGCATAGGGATCGGCCGACTGCTGCTGTGCATAGGGATCGGCCGACTGCCGGGGCGGATAGGACGCGGCAGCCGCCATGGCCTGCCGCCCTGCCTGCTGAAACTCGGGAATATCCCGCAGCGGCAGCCAGTCGCCAAAGCCGTCTTTCCAAAGATATGTTTCCTCGTCGATCTGTCCCGCGGCAAGCATTTCCTGCATCTGCTCGACGGAATAGGGTCCCATCTGCTCGCCGTCTACGGCAATGTGCCATTCGGGCTCGGTCCCATACTCGCCGCCCGTGTACTCGGCCCCTCCCTCCATCTGCGAGTAATCGAATACCTTGGTCGGCTCCTCTTCAGGAACGGATGACTGCTGGCCTAAAGAAAAAGGAGAACCTGCGTGCATGTCATATTGAGGGGAAAGGGCAGCCTGTTCTTCCGGTTCGGCGCTGAGAATGATAACTTCACCGCATTTTTTG
>JBDRLK010000615.1:0-3020 GCA_043813155.1 Pseudomonadota bacterium
CCATGGCACGGGCGATGCCGAAATCAACGACCTTGACCTCGCCGTTGAAGGTGACCAGGATGTTCTGGGGACTGATGTCCCTGTGGACGATATTCAGGGCGTCGCCCGTCAACCCCCTGTGATCGTGGGCAAAGGACAGCCCCTTGCATACGCCCGCGATGATGGAAACGGCGTGCTCCAGGGGAAAGGACCTCATTTTCTTCTTGCGCATGGCCCCTACGATGTTGCGCAGGTCCTCGCCGTGAATAAACTCCATGGCGATGAAATAATCTTTCCCCACCGAGCCCACGTCGAATATCTGAACGATGTTGGGGTGGTTGAGCGTGGCCGCGATGCGCGCCTCGTCGAGAAACATCTCGATGAATTCCTTGTCCGCGGCATACCTGGGAAGAATCTTCTTGATGACGATGAGCTTCTCGAATCCCGAGATGCTTCTCTGGAGGGCCAGGTAAAGCTCGGCCATGCCACCCGTGGCCAGGTGCCGAATCAACGTGTACTTCCCGAACTTGACGGGTAGGTTTTCAGCAGCAGTAGACACTTGTTCCAGCTTCACATACTAGTTTACTTTAAACAGAGTATTTTATCAAATTATCGGTCCGATACAATATATTATTGAAATTAAACTGAACTTTACACCATAATTCATACCTGTTATGTTTTTTCGTAGTAAATTTGCCTCAAGGGTAGGGGCGACTCCGGTCGCCCGTTCCTTTTCACGGGAGCCTGAAGAGGCTGTGTCGCAACCCCTATGACCGATGGGTGTCATACCATATCGTGGTGCTGCACGCCCTTGGCGCGCCTGCATGTGGCGCCCCGAGGGGGCGCTGCTGCAATTACGGCACGGCCTCTAGAGGCTCCCCTACCCGGGACGTTGAGTTCACCTTATAAAAAACCATGAACGGCCGGAAAACAGCATGCATTTCCATCGATCTCGACTCCGTCGAATGCTACTACGGCATTCACGGCCTCAACCCTCCCCATAATGTTAGAGCGATTCACTTCTCAAAAGGTTTGAGAAGATTCCTGGGTCTTTTCGATGAGCTGAACATAAAATCCACGCTCTTTGCGGTCGGCGAAGACCTGCGCGACGAAACATGCGGCCGGATCCTCGCCGAGGCCGCCCAAAGGGGCCATGAGCCGGCCAACCACACGTGGTCACACCCATACAACCTCACGCGCCTGCCGGACACGCAGAAAAAACACCAGATCCGCAGGGCCCACGAGGCCATTGCGCAGTGCACGGGAAGGGAGCCCGTGGGCTTCAGGGCGCCCGGATACCACATCAACGGCAGGCTCAGGGCCATGCTGCGCGAATCCGGCTACAGGTACGACGCGTCCCTGCTTCCCTCGCCTCCCTACTACTTTGCCAAGTCCGCCGTCATTGCGCTGTCCGCGCTCAGGGGGCGCAGGAGCCGCTCGATCATAGGCGGCAGCGGAATGATCCTCTCGCCGACCCTGCCGTACAGGAGCGGGGGGATGTACTGGACCATGGGGGACGATCTTCTCGAAATCCCCTGCAGCGTTGTGACGCCTCTGCGCATCCCTTTTATCGGGACGACGATGACGGTCTTCTCCGACAGGGTCATCCGGCTGCTGATGTGCTATCTCGAGCAGCAGCCGTTTTTGAGCATCGAGCTGCACGCCATCGACCTGATGGACTCGGCAGAGGACGGGTTTGAAAGCCTGGCGCGGTTTCAGCCCGATGCCGCCATTCCCCTCGAAGAAAAGCGGGAGAAAATCAGGGCCGTCTTGTCCATGATCGTCAATGATTTCGGATTTGAGCCCATGACCCTGGAGCAGGCCGCCCGGCTGGTCGATGGTCGTTAGTCATTGGTCGTTCGTCCCTCCTCCTCCGCCCCCGAAAGCCCCTGTGAGGCGGTGGTGGAACCAGCGACTGACGACGATCGGCTATCGACTACATTATTTGCAATTTGAAGTGTTTTAGCATATAAATAATAGCGATAATTGGCGAACAAGGAGGACAAAATGCAACCTATCATTACAAAATACTTTCTTTTCGCGATCGCGGCGCTTTTCCTGTCCGCAGCCTGCGATTCGGGCAGCGGCCCTGAATGCGGCGACGGCGTCAAGGAGGGGGACGAGGTGTGCGATGGAATGGATTTCGGGGATGACAACTGTCAGAAGAGGGGCTACCGCGGCGGCCTGCTGCGGTGCATCGATACCTGCGACGCTATTTTCACGAACAACTGCACCGGCGGCTGCGGGAACGGGTACAAGGAACCCGACGAGGAGTGTGACGGATCCGACTTCGGGGGGGACAACTGCGAGCTGCACGACTTCGATTACGGGAACCTGTCATGCGGCAGCGACTGCAAGGTCAGCACGGGCGAGTGCAAGAGCGCGAATTGCGGAGACGGCGAGGTGGAGCCCGTGGAGCAGTGCGAGGCCGACGTGGAATGGACCGAGACCTGCGAGCACTTCGGCTACAACACGGGCGAGCTTGCATGCACGGACTGCGAGTGGGATTTCTCGGACTGCGCGACCTGGGAATGCGGCAACGGCACAATCGACCCGGGCGAAGACTGCGACTTCGACTCCGAGGGCGTCGCGCTGCTCAACGATCAGACCTGCGAGACCATCGGCTACGACCTCGGCGAGCTGAGCTGCAACCCCGCGGACTACGAGGACATTGCCAAGCGCTGCAAGTTCAACATCGGCGACTGCAGCGAGTACGAGTGCGGCAACGGCGAGCTCGAAGGCGACGAGGAGTGCGAGGAAGGCGTGGCCATCGAGGATGCCTGCACGGATCACGATTTCGGCGGGGGAGAAATCGGGTGCGACGCCGAAAGGTGCCTGTTCGATTTCAGCGATTGCACGGACGGGTGCGGAAACGGCGCCATGGAAGGCGAAGAGCAGTGCGACGGGGACGACGTGGGCGGCGAGGACTGCGCCTCGATCTCCGACGGGGCCTATACGGGCGAGCTTCGCTGCAAGACGGACTGCACCTACGACCTGAGCCTCTGCGTGGAAGCTTAGGGTTCGCGAAATAATAACTTCCC
>JBDRLK010000616.1:0-16325 GCA_043813155.1 Pseudomonadota bacterium
CCCTTCGCGATTACATCACGGGCAAGAGGCAATCCAGGTCCACGCTGATGGGACGGGTCTGGGCTTTTCTCGACAGGCCCTCGTTCCGCCGCGGCATCGACAGGATAACGGACATGTACAGGAAATACGGCGCCGGGATCATCTTCCTCAACCGCTTTTTCCCCGGCATCAGGGCGCTGTTTTTCGTGGGCGCGGGCGTGGCCTATCTTCCCATGTGGAAAGTCCTTGTCTTCGGCGGGCTGAGCGCCGCGGCGTGGAACATGGCACTCTTTATCGCGGGCTACAGCGTCGGGAAAAACTGGGACGCCATGCTCGATCTTTTCCACGCGTACACGACCATTGTCGGCGTTGTCATCGCGGCGATCGTCGTCATGATAATCATCGCGGTCATCCTGCGCTTTCTTCGCAAGAGGAAGAAACCGCCCGAGACCAGCCCGCGTTGACTCGCGGTAAATCGTCCTTAAGTTATTATTATCACGCCGGGTAGGGAGGCTTTAGCCTCCCGCAGGAAAGGAGCGGGCGACTAAAGTCGCCCCTACCCGGGATTATGAGTTTGATTTTCAGGCGGCTGAAGCCGCCCCTACCCATGGTTGGGGTGTTGTGTCATGAAGAAGATGGCCATCATCGATTACAATAAATGCGACCCGGGCCGCTGCGCCGGCGGCATCTGCCCGGCCGTGGAGGCATGCCCCCGAAAGCTTCTCATCCAGGAGGCTCCCCATGAAAAGCCCATGCCCGACCCGTCCATCTGCCAGGCCTGCGGCGACTGCGTGAGAGCCTGCCCCCTGAAAGCCATTATTATCGTTTGATTGCCGGCTGCCAGCTCTTTTTCTTGATTGTGTAGACTCTGCTTTTCCTGATCTCGCCAAGGACCTGCCCGACGCGCGCGCGCAGCCGGCTTTTTGTCCCGTTGTTGTCGATGAGCCAGTCGGCGGCCTCTGCTTTCCGCTTCGACGACATCTGGGCCTTGAGCCTGAGGCGGATTTCCTCGTCGCTCATGTTCCTGTTTTTCTTCATGCGCCCGGCCTGCACGCTTTCGTCGGCGACCACGACGACCAGCCCGTCCAGGAAATGGTGCAGCCCGGCTTCGACGAGCAGGGCCGCTTCCAGGAACAGGGGCTTGAATTCCCGGGCCGCCGCGCGCCTGATCCTCCTGTCCGCGGCTTTCATGATCTCGGCGTGGGTGATGCTCTCCAGGATTCGCTTCTTCTCCCGATCCCGGAAAACCAGGCCGCCGAGCGCCGCCCTGTCGATTCTTCCCTTCCCGTCCAGGATGCCTTCCCCGAAAGCCTCGACGATCATCCGAAAGGCAACCCTGCCCCTGGCCGTGACGACCCTCTGCAGGCGGTCCGCGTCGATGACGCTCGCCCCCATGTCCTCGAGCATGCGGGCCGCAAGGGATTTGCCGGCGGCAATGGAGCCTGTAAGCCCGATCACGGGAATGCTCCAGTCGTTGCTTAACTGCTTCATGGCCTTAAAAATCTTTGACCAGTCCCTTGAGGGTGGCCGGCACATGCTCCAGGCCGGAAGCCAGCGGCTCGTCCAGCGGGTTCTGGAAATTCTTCTTCAAAAGCCCCCTCCCCTCTTCGCCGACAAGAAACATGATCCACGCCGCGGCGAGCTCCGGCGACGGGGCGCTTTTCGGTATTGTCACGGCGTACATGATCGGCTCGCCCTTCTGGACCTGGATCTCGCCCGGCTCTTTTCCCGTGACCTCCACACTCACCGCGGCGTAATGATCCTTCATGCCGGCATCGGAAAGATCGATCTTCGCGGGCAGCGCCACGAACCCCAGGCCGTGCTGGCGCGCCACGGATTCATACTCGAAAGCGTAATCCATGTCTCCCGACTGAAGCAGGGGCAAAAGGTTCTCGGATTTTGGGCGGACATTCTTTTCGCCGCATTTCGCATCCAGCTTCGCGTACAGGCCTTCCTTCCCATAGTGTTTTTCCGCGAGCTTCCAGGCCAGAAGCGTGCGATAGCCGCAGGGGTCCATGTTGTGATCGCCGCGGCCGAACTCGACGCCGCCTCGCAGGAGCACCTCGTGCCAGTTGTCCGGACCTATCTCATCGGCGTATTTCGCCTTTTTCCCGTAGGCAATGACCATCCGGTTCGTGGCAAAACCAATGTACCAAGCCGCGAAATCCGGCATCATGAGCTGCTCGATGGCAGCGTAATCCGAAGAGGCGAGGATGTCGGCCTCCTGGCGCAGCTGCGTGATGCGCCTTATCATTTTCCTGCTTCCGCCCGACTCCAGCTCCACGGTCACGCCGGGATGTTTTTTCATGAAGGCCCCGGAAATGTCCCTGAACGGAACGGCCAGGCTGCCCGCGTGAAAGATTGTCAGCTCTCCCTGCAGCTCGCCCGTTTCGGACCGGGGCTCCTGCTTCCCTCCCTTGCAGGAAAGGCCAAGCAGCGCGATGCTGATCATGATGGCTGTTTTAAGCTTCATTGCGGCTCCCGGTCTCCCTGTATAGCGTACACTGCGGCGAAACGAAACAGGACCTTAAAAAAAATTTATCCCTGTTACCGCTTTACAAACATCGCTCCCCGTGAAAAACTATGGAAGAAATGTCACGAAAAAGCGAAAAATCGATTCCTCCTTTCATGAAGCTCCTGGTCGTCGTCGCGGTGGGGATCGTGATCGGCGGCGTGATCCTGACCGTAAAGAAACCCGGGGGAGACGGGCCCGCCGCGGACGAGCACAACATCCTTGCAAACCCGGGCTTCGAGGAAGGTGCGGGGCCGTGGACCTGGCTCGACTGGTCCAAGGGCTGGTCCCCTTTCGAGATCAGCAGCAACAGGGCGCGAACAGGATCGAGCTCCGCGCTGCTGAGCGTCCGCTCCGAGGGCGACGCCCGGTCGACCATCGTGTGGGGCGTGGTCCAGGAGGTCCCCGTGCGCGAGCATCCCATCGACTGCCTGGAAGGCTACTATTACGTGGACGGCTGGCAGAGGGGCGCCAGGAACCAGTACCTCCAGGCCGTTGTCATCGACCTGAGCCACAAGACGGACAAGGGCAACGCCCAGGTGCGCTACCTTCTCTCGGGCATGGACACGCCGCCCTACAACCTGGGCAACGCGCGCTACGAGTTCGTAGACCCGGAAAAGAAAGTCGTGCCCGTAAAGGGCGAGTGGGTCAGGTTCACCATGGACCCGGCCGGGGATTTCCAGAAGCACTGGGGATACACGCCGCCGGCGGGCAACAACCTCAGGGTCCTTTTCGAAGCGCGCTTTGACAGCAGGCAGCCGGAAGACAAGACCGCCAGGACCGACGTTTACTACGACGACCTGTACCTCGGCAACGCAACGTCGAAGCGGTGCGGGGACAGGAAAAAGCCTTAACAGCCCGCACCGCGCCCGCCATCGAGCACCCGCACCCGGAATCATCGCCCGCGCCTTCATCCACGGCGTCGATGCCGCCGTCCCCGGGTGAGACAATGTCGGACGCGTCCAATCCATCGGACACGTCCGCATCCGCCGCTGGCTCCATGGCCTCTGCCGCGTCCACCGGCTCGGCCGGCTCCTCCTCGCCGGCAGGAAGAAGACTGATCGTGTACAGCGACGCCCCGCAGTCCTAGCGAACCGTGCCGCAGGATTTAGCCATTTTATCGGCCTTGCCCGACATTTCGGCTGTGCACTTTCCGTATTTGTAGTCGACATCGAGAACGTTCAGGGTCTTGCTCTGGCCTTTCAGTATCGTGCCCTTGGGACCGCTCATGACGCCGATTATGACCTTGCCGATTTCCAGCAGTTCGGTTTCATCGCGCTCCACGTACCCGGCCTTGTCGAAAACAGCGTCGAGCGTCTCAGGAAAATCCTTCCATGTCCAGGCCAGGGATCCTTCAGGCATGCCCGCAATTTTATAGCGCACCTTCTCCATTTTCGCGATGGTCAGCTCCATGCCCTTTCGGGAATTTCCCGAGATAGGGCATATCCAGGCCGAGCCGCCGGAGCCCTCGCTCAGGTCCAGCCCCGCCTTGACGACCCCATTTGAAAACACAAAGACTCGGCAGCCGGTTTTGGGAGCTTCGTAGGCCGCAAAGGTGCAGAAGTCGTGGTCAAAGCAGCCGCATACAAAAAGATATGCTGCAAGGAAATAATAACGTTGAGCAATTTTTATAATAATTCGCACCTTGCAGCGAGGCAATGTTTCCTCGAGTATCTAATCACCCGTGCAGGGCCCCACGCCCTCCACGCGCACATCGTCGATGAACCATCCGGGCGTGCCCGACGAATAGTCCGTGGAGTAAACGAATCGCAGCATGAACCGCGACGTGGCCCAGGACTCGTTGAGGCGGAAGACGGCCTCGCCCCAGCCCTCGCCGATGAGGTTGACGTAGCCCACGTCCCCGTCCCAGCTGCTCTCGCACCCGCTCGAATCAAAGATGAGTCCCGGGTAGTGGCCGACCGGGTTGATGGTCTCCCAGCTCGACCCTCCGTCGGCCGAGGCCTGGACAAACCCCCCGTCGTGATGGTACGTGCCGTTGGAATCCGTGTCGTAGAAGTGATCGAACCTGACCTCCGCGCCTCCCGAGGCCGAGCCCAAGTCCATGAGCGGGGAGGTCAGGAAAATGGTGCCGCAGCTCGCGCTGCAGTCATTGCTGATGCCCGTGCCCCAGGCGTGCTCGTCGCCCTCGGGCCGCGCAGGCGCCTGGCCCGCGGCCGGGATGCCGCACTGCCAGTCCGTGTCGCTCGTCCCGTCCGCGACAAAACCCTCGCCGCAGTCGCCGATGGACTCGAACGTGAAAACATACTCGGCGCAGGCCGGCCCGTCAGGCTCCAGGTCGGGCTCCGGGTCAGGCTCGATGTCCGGCTCCGCTTCAACGTCCGTGTCCATGGGCGCATCCATGGGCGCATCGTCCGCAGTATCCTCGCCTTCGTCCGGCAGAACCTCGGCCGGAATGTCCTCGTCCGCGTCAATTTCCGCTGCAATGTCTGAATCTGTTTCCCAGGTCAGATCATCCTGAAGATAGTCCATGGTGTCCGGCAGGTCCTCATCCTTGCCCGTGGCGCACGCCGCAGCCAGGGCCGCCAATATCATCACGGTCCACCCGATGCAAGCTCTCATGACTCCCCTTTTCATTCTTTCGCTCTCTGAACCTCATCATACAAAACACGGCAAGCAAAATCAACGCCAGCACCAGGACCGCGCGCATCTGCTTTCTCACATCTCCTTTCAGGGGCAATGTTTCACTTGCTTTGTCGGATGGTTCAGTCGATCAGGCCGAGCTTCTTCAGTCGGGAGCGAATTGCCTCCGGCTTCCGGCCGAAGTCGGCCGCCAAATCCCTGGCCTTCGCGCCGCCTTCGCAGGCGCGGCGCAGGCGCTCGTTTTCTTCGTCCGACCACCTCTCATAGGCTCGGGGATGCTCCTTCCCGGCTTCCTGGACGTATGTGGGGACAATGGCTCTCGACAGCGGTGGCGGCTCGGCCTCCGTGACCGGGGGCATCTTGGGCTGCGCCACGACCGGGGCTTCCGGCTGCAGGTCCGGGTGGGCCTGCCGGAATGATTGGATGGCGTCGATGAACTGCCGGCCGTAGCGGGCCAGACGTGTCTCGCCTACTCCCGTGAGCTGAAGCATTTCCGCCTCGGTGAGCGGGAAGACGCGGGCCATTTCGTGGAGGGTACGGTCGTGGAAGATGACGTATGAGGGGACGCCCTTCTCGGATGCCAGCGCCTTGCGGAGCTCGCGGAGCCGGCCGAAGAGGTCATCGTTGTATGGGCCCGCGGCCGCCACTGCCGCCCTTCTCCGTCGCTTGCCTTTTATTCTTTGTGTCTTGAGCACATGGACTTCCCGGCCGCCGAAGAGAACTTCCCGGGACTCCGGCTGAAGTCTCAAGACGGGGTAACCGCCGGCCCGCCCAAAGCTGTCGCACTGCGGCGGGCAGGTTGTCTGGATACGGACGAGGCCCTGGGCGAGCAGGTTGCCGATCATCAAGCGCCAGTGACGTTTGTCGCGGTCCTTTCCGGCCCCGAAGGTCTTGATCCGGTCATGGCCGAGTTGCCGGATTCGCTCGGAATCCTCGCCGGTCACGACTGCGACGATGTGGTTGATGCCGAAGCGCTCGCCGGTTCGGGCGATCGCCGACATGAGGATCTGGGCATCCTCGGTCGCGTCAATGCTCTCGACCTCCCCGGCGCAAATATCGCAGCACGCCGGAGCGTGCCTGGTGCCGGGTGTCGGGTGTGCGGCCTCCGGCCCCGGATATTCCTCGCCGAAGTAGCGCAGGATCTGCTTGCGGCGGCAAGCGTGGACGGTGGCGTAGCTCACCATGTCATTGAGACACCGGATTGAGCGGGCACGTTCGGCTTCATCCGTAATTTGATCGATGAAGAAACGGATCTTCGGGATGTCGCCGTAGCCGAACAGGAGCAAGCACTCGGCGGGCTCGCCGTCGCGGCCTGAACGGCCGGTTTCCTGGTAGTAGCTCTCGACGTTCTTCGGCAGGTCGCCGTGCAGGACGTAGCGCACGTTTGACTTGTCGATACCCATGCCGTAGGCGATGGTGGCGACAATGACATCGACCTCATCCCGGTTGAAGGCGTCCTGGTTCTTGACGCGCGTAGTGTTGTCGAGACCGGCGTGGTACGGCAGCGCCTTGATCCCACGGCTGGTCAGCATGTCGGCGGTCTGTTCTACGCTCTTGCGGGTCGTGCGGTAGATGATTCCCGGTTCGCCGGCATGCGTGCGGACAAATCTCAGGATCTGGTCGCCCGGCTTCTCTTTCGCAGCGACCTTGTAGAAGAGGTTCGGCCGGTTGAATGATGCGCGTATAATGTGCGGCGAACGGAGCCCGAGCTTGGCAACGATGTCCTCCTGGACCAGGTGCGTTGCCGTCGCGGTGAACGCGGTCACGGGCACGTCCTTGAATTCCTGTACGATGGTGGACAGGTTCAGGTAGTCCGGGCGAAAGTCGTGCCCCCATTCCGAGATACAGTGCGCCTCGTCGACGGCGACAAAGGCCAGATTGACACGTTTCAGCCTGGAGATGAACTCGGGCATGGCGAAACGCTCCGGAGAAACGTAGATCAAATCCAGTTCACCGGCCTGAAGCCGTGCTTCCACCCGGCGCTTCATGGATGCCGAAAGAGAGCTGTTCAGGGAAGAAGCCCGAAGCCCTGTGGCGATGGCTGCATCGACCTGGTCCTTCATGAGCGAAATCAACGGGCTGATGACCATGCACGTCCCGTCCATGATATGAGCGGGAAGCTGGTAGCACAGGGACTTCCCTCCACCGGTCGGCATGACGACAAAAGCGTCCTGCCTGGAAAGAACAGCCTGAACGATCTGCTCCTGGTTGGGCAGAAACGAGTGAAAGCCGAACACGTCTTTCAGAACGCGAAACGCTTCCCGGGGAACGCTGTCTCGGGGATTGTTCATGCCACGAAGCTCACAGTAGTTTTCAACATGCTGCGTGATTTTTGCGCATGTTGTGTATCGTTAACATTCCTTTTATAAGCAAGTTCTGTTTAAAAGCAAGCTCTGTGCCAATACGCACTCCTTTATAAAACAGGCAGTTATGCGGCTCCTAATGTGGCGAATTTTCCACCTGCCTGCCAGCCTGTCAGCTCTTTTTCCAGGTCCATCAGCAAAAGGGCGCCATCCATGATTTCATGGATCAGCCTGCCCTTTATTTCCGGAACCTTACAGGATGCGGACATGTACTCAGCACCAGGCAGCACCGCCTGCTTGAAGCAGGAATATTCCTGGTCTAGAACCATGTTGAAAGAATCTGTTCCCGGCTTCATGTTCAATGTGCTTTTCATTACGACAATTATTCATTATTATCATATCGTTGATTTGCAGGTCAGTCGCAAGAAGGGAAAAGCCATGCGCAAGGACGAGATGGTTACCCTGGACATCGAGTACGTCGACGTGCCGGACGTGGGCTCGCACCCCATGCCCGACGCTGCCGACTATGACATGGCTTTCGAAGGAGAGCCCGCGCTCCTGCGGATCCCGGGCGGCGGCGAAGGCGACATCGAGCTGGAGCCGGGCGCCACGTACTACTTCCAGATGATCTACATGAACTGCCCGATCGTCAACCTGACCGTGATGCCCGAGATCATTGCAGGCGGGCCCGGGGAAGACGATATGGAGGAAGTTGATAGGGCCGACATTGCCGACACTGCCGACGAGGACGCCGGGCCCGTGGACGCGGCCCCGGACACGTCCACGGACGCGGACGCGGGGGAAGAAGGCCCGTCGGACGGGGACAATGGAGGGGGCTGCAACTGCGCTGTTGCGGGCGCCGATTGAAACAAAGGAGTATTTAACATGAAAAAGGCTCGAAAAAAAACATTTCTTCTCATGGTAATCCTTGCCGCTCTCATGCTCGTTTCAGCCCAGGCCTGCAACGGCGGGGACAGCGGGGACGATGACGCGGACGCAGCCGGCGACCCGGTCCCGGAAATCGAGATCGAGCTCGTGGAGGATCCTGTCGAGGACCCGGTCCCGGACGAAAGCCCCGACCCTGCCGGGGACCCGGCCGATGACCCCGCGCCCGATCCCGCGGATGACGCGGTGGACACGCCGGCCGAGGAGATCACGCCCACGGACTGCTCGTCTATTCATGAAGGCACGAACTCGTATTTCCTTGTGGACGGCGAGCCGCGCGAGTTCATCCTAAACCTGCCCGACGGCGTGGAGGAAGGCGGCCCCTGGGCCGTGGTCTTCAACTGGCACGGTCTGGGCGACTCGGCCGCGAACATGGCCCGGATGTTCACCGGCCTCGTGAACAACGAGGACATGCCCTTTATCGGGGTCACGCCCGAGGACACGGACTTCCTGCTGGCCGGGACGATGATCGTGGACTGGGACGTTTTCGCGGTCACGGAGAACAACAAGGAGGCGCGCCTGTTCGACGAGGTGCTGGCCTGCATCGAGGAGCGCTTCGGCGTGGACGAGGACCACGTCCATTCCGTGGGCTTTTCCCTTGGCGGCATCGTCACGGACATGCTCGCCACCACACGGGGAGAGCAGCTCGCCTCGCTGGTCACCTATTCCGGGGGCTACTGGTCCAACCCCGTCAACGTGACCGGCATGATGTCCATGGTGATCAACTGGCCCGAGCACAGCGTGGACAACACGTACGCGCAGATCTTCCTTCACGGTGGAACGACCGACCTGTACGACATGTCATTGGTCCAGCTGCACTTCGACCAGTACGCGATCAACGACACGGCGTTCCTGAACGACAAGGGGCACGACGCCGTCATCTGCAACCACGGGCTCGGCCACACGGCCCCGCCCGACTTCCTGTACAACAAGGTCATCAAGTTCTTCGCCGACCACCCCCTGGGCACGGCAGACTCGCCCTACGCCGACGCCCTGCCGGGCGACTATCCAGACTACTGCGAATTTTCAGGGAAGAATTAACACGGGGAAGATCGAGGAGAAAGTCGCAATGAGGAAAAAAAGCAAAGCAGGCTTCCCTGCCGTCTTCGCGCTCGTCATCGCGGCCTGCCTGTGGCCGGCCGGCTGCAGCGGGGGCGCGGGAGGCGAGGACGGCGCCGCGGACGCATGGGACGCGGATGCCGACATGGCGGCCGAATGGATTGACATGCCGGCCGACGGCTCGGACATGCCGCCGGAGGATGCGGACGGCCCCGTCGACGTCCCGCCGGACACGTCCGTCGATGACGCGGGAGCGGAGGACGGCCGGGAAGAGGAGCCGGGAGGGCCCATCGCGTGGGAGGTAGCGGACCTGGGCATCGAGGCCGTTGCGCACGATATTGCCCGCGACAACACGGGCGCCGTCCACATCATCTGGAAGCAGGACAACATGCTGCACTACGGGCGCATCGAGAGCGGCGCCCTCGAGGGCGGCCAGGACGTGCCGGACTCGGCCCGGGTCTTCACGCGCTCCACCCGCCCGCGCCCGGCAGGCTACTCCAGCCGGTCGCCGCGGATCTGGACGAGCTCCTCGCCGTCGTGAGAGCTGAGAATGTAGCCCTTGCGCGTCTCCTTGTTCACCACGACGATGACGATCTCCCCCTTCTTGATCGCGTTGGCCTCGTTGGCCGGGACCGTCACCGGCTCCTCCTTCTTCACGGTCACCTGCTTCTTCTTGGTGCCCCTGCACTTTTCCTCGTAATAGATCGTGCCGTCATAACCGATGGCTTCCACGCGATTGGTCTTGTGGCACCCGGTCCACTCGGTCACCGTCTTCTTCTCTTCCTTGAACGTGATGACCGCGTCAAACCCCTTGATCTTGACGCTCTGGACGAAACCCTCCACCATGCCGAAGCTCTTCTTGTCCACCAGGCTTTCGTACCACGGGGCCTTGGTCGACGGCGCCCAGAGGTCGGAGTTGCTGATGTCGGCGGGCCTGGTGCCGGCGAGCATGGCGGCCTTGGTCTGCTCGTCGAGCCCCTGCTGCTCGGCCTTCCTGAGCTTGTCATGGGCCTCCCGCGCGGCTTCGGCCGCGTCGGCCTGCGCGCCGTAGATCATGCCGGCGTAGCTGCTGCGCAGCATCTCCTTGTCGCCCAGCAGATTGCCTTCAGCGATGACCGCGGCCGCGTCATTGTGGGCAATGTGAATCAGCACGAGCTCCGTGGTGACCTCGGCGTAAAAGGGATCGAAGCGGCACTGCGGCGTGCCGCATGCCTCCAGGTACCGGCCGCGAAGCTCCGTGAGCCCGTCCAGGATCTCCTTCGGGACCTGGCCCGTGGAGCGCACCTGCTCGGACTGCTGCTGCAGCGCGGTGAGCCGGTTGTAGTACTCGGTGTAGTTCTGAAAGTAGGCCAGGCGGTGCTGGCGCACCGTGTGGGGGACATCGACGAGCACGTGCTTTTTCCCGGTCAGGAACTGGCCGGCGGCCTGCACGATCCTGGCTTTCGCGTCCTGGTACAGGTCGAAATAGATCGCCTTGGCGTCATTGCCCATGCTGAGCGCGGCCAGCTGCTGCTTGAACATGTTCTCGTCGATCAGGGCCGCGTACGAATACAGCATGCCCACCGTCACCTCGCTCTTCGCCACGTCTTTTACGTGCGTCATGGCCGCGGGAAGCCCGGGGTCGGCCAGGCATGTTTCCGACGTGGCGCACACGGAAATCATGACGGCGGCCAGGAGGTGGTCGGGGCTGCGGTCATCGTAGCTCATGTGGGCCGCCTGTATGTCGAGCTCCCTGATCCTGGGCTTCTGCTCCCCCTCGTGCCCGTACGGCGAGTACTGCATGTACTTTCTCTCGCAAACGGCAAGCAGGATCTGGAGGCGCGGGTCGGGCGCGTCCTTGTACGAGTAGGACAGCTTCTTCATTTCCTCGTGCGAGTAGAGCACCTCGCCGCATTCCGGCCCGCTGTACGTGCGCCAGGGATTGCCCTGGACATGCCCGGCCCTGGCCATCTCGAACTTGATCATGTCCTGGCAGCCCGCCGCGAGCAGCAGGAGCAGGACGGGGATCGGTATTATCAGCCCTCGTTTCATCATACAGGCTTTAAACCATTTTATTAAAACGAAATCAAGTAAATTAGCTCAAGGCCTTGCGTCTCAAGCTGCTCTGGGGGGGGGCCGCCCTTCCGATCCGCAGGGGGCGGGTCCCGGGCTTCGAACCCACGGTCGAGTACTGCTTGCGCAGGAGCAGCCACTGGGCGGCCTCGTGAAAAGCAATGTTGAGGGGACGGCGCTCCCTTCCGAGCGGGGGATAAAAGCCTTCGAGCTGCAGGGCCAGGTCGCTGAAAACCGGCGGGACCGCGCTTCCCGGAGATTCTGCCGCGCCCTTCATCCTGCGGCACGGCCTGAAGTCGATGTTACCGTACTTGTCATGCCTGCCTGCAAATCCGAACAGCCTGCACACGAGCGGGCGCAGCGGGTAGACCCGGCAGTGCTTCGCGGCGTCCCCGTCATAAAAAACGCACACTCCCGAAGGCTCCTTCACCGCCGCAGCCAGCAGGTCCACGAGATCCTCCCCGATCGCCCACGCGGCGGCCGGCAGGGCGGCCAGGACGCTGTCCCCGGGCCTGTCGTCGCGGCAGCAGTCACCGCAGCCCGTCGGACAGGCAAGCCCCGCATCCCTGCCGAAGCGCAGCGCGGCCATCTCCGCGCCGGCAAGAAAGCTCAAAACGCTTTCGCAAAGCTCTTCGTTCACGGGTGTTTTCCTTTCAAAAGCGTGCAAAACCGTCCGGGGATCCGGACCCTGGGATGGTGCAGACAGATGTTATGGGGCATGGGACGGCATGTTGTCAAGATGCCGCAAAAAATGCGGCCCCGGGGATAAAAGGGGACGGACCCCTTTCCCGCGCAGGACAGTATGCTGTACTCGACCCTGTCATGAAGAAGGATCTCATCATCACGGCCGGGGGCAAGAACATCGCGCCGCAGAACATTGAAAACCAGCTCAAGGCAAGCCCCTACGTCAACGACGCGGTCGTGATCGGGGACAAGCGAAAGTACCTGGTCAGCCTCATCCTCATCGAGGAGGAGAACGTCATCAAGTACGCGCAGGACCACGCCGTTTCGTTCACCACGTACAGCGACCTGGCCCGGAACGCCGAGATAGAAAAGCTCATCGCCGGCGTGGTCAAGGCGGTCAATAAAGACCTGGCCGGCGTGGAGCAGATCAAGAAGTTCAGGATTCTCGACAAGCGCCTGGAGCAGGAGGACGGCGAGGTCACGCCGACCATGAAGATCAAGCGCGCCAGGATCAGCAGGATCTACGAGGACGTCATCGAGCAGATGTACCGCGGTTAGGGGCCTGTCGGCTTGAATCGGTTTTTCTGCCTGCTTCAATTGCAAATCCCGCCCCATTTGCTTACACTTATCATTAAGGAGGAGCATTATGAAGCTTGCATTTCTCAAACATAACGCAGGGTTGTGCCTTGCCCTGTGCGCGGCCATGTCAACGGCATTCCTTTCAGGCTGCAACTGGGGGGTCGGCAGCGAGCAGCCGGGGGATGACGCCGACGCTGCGGACCAGCCTGCCGACGGCGCAGAAGGTGTTGAGATGGACGCGGACGATGAAGGCGACTTGCCGCCCGACCCGGCGGAGGATCCGGCCGAGGACCCGGTGGAGGACCCTGCCGGGGATGCCGTGGATCTCGACATGCCGGACGCGGAAGGCGACGGCGGCTGCACGTCCAACGAGGAGTGCGACGACCTCGAGCCCTGCAACGGCGATGAAACCTGCGGGGGTGACGGCGAGTGCCACGACGGCACGCCGCTGTCCGACGATACGGTCTGCGAAACAGCCGAAGGCGTGAGCGGCGTGTGCCGGGATGAGCTGTGCATCCCCGACACGTGCGGCAACGGCGAGGTCGACGACGGCGAGGAGTGCGACGACGAGAACGACGTGGGAGGCGACGGGTGCGAAATCAACTGCCGGTTCTCCTGCGACACGGAGGCGGACTGCAGCGACGACGATGGGTGCACGGACGATGACTGCGTGGCGAACGACAACGGCCGGGTCTGCGACTTCCCCTACAACACGGCGGAGTGCAACGACGACCTCTACTGCACGCTGGACGACGCGTGCAACGGCGAAGGGGTCTGCGTTGGCACGGGCAGCCCCTGCGACGACGGCCTCGCGTGCACGGTCGACGGGTGCGACGAGGACGCGGATTCCTGCTCAAACGACCCCGACGATCTTCTCTGCACCGGGCCCGCCCTGTGCCTTCCCGAGTGCGCGGCGGACGACACGGGATGCGTAGCGCCGCCGGATTCCATGACCGTCACGTGCACGACGCCGGTTGACCCGGCGACCCCATCGGACTGCATCATCGATCTTGGCGGGCTGGAAAGCCAGGCCGCGTGTCTCAGCTGCGAGGCCGTGCCTGGACTTATCGACATGAACGAAACCGATTTCGGGGATGCCGCCGGCCAGTGCGGCCTCGACGGCTGGTCGCTTGTTCCGGGGACCGGCAACCGGTGCACGGGCAGGGTCGACGGCTGCAATCCCAGGGATGCCCGGAACTGCTGCGACGAATCCGACACGATCTGTGTTGAGTTCGGCGACGGCTACGCGCTGCGAAGCGACCAGGACTCGAACTGCGGCACGGGCGTGGACGCCGAGGAGTGGCGGATCGAGCAGACCTTCGATACCACGGGGATCACGGATCTCGAGCTTTGTTTTGATTTCGGCGACCACGGGGCCGACCTCAACGAGGGGCTCATCATCGTCATATCGGACGGCGACAACGAGGAGCAGATCTTCTGCCTCAACGGGGGCCCCAGAAGAGACGTGGATGACAGGCTCTTTCCTTTCTGCATCGACGACCTGCCCGAATGGGCTGAGAACAACCCGGACCTCAAGGTCACGTTCATCGTTCACTCGGAAGATGACGGCGACATTCTTTATCTCGACTCGATCAGCCTGCTTGGATGGCTGTCCTCGTGCACGGCCACGATCGAGACGGTGCTGACCGAGGATTTCTCGGGTTGTCCCGACCCCATCCCGAACGGGTGGAACGGCTGGGACGTTACGGGCGCACCGCAGTGCCCCGGGTTCGAGTGCCCCGGCCAGGGCGACAGCGCCGGGGCTGACAACGATTCCTGGACCATGGCGCAGACCGTGGATGCCTCCGGGCTGGACGACGACGTCATGCTCTGCTTTGAATTCGGAGATGACGATTCGCGCGGCGATGACGAGCTCCACGTCGAGTTCGACGCGGGGTCGGGCTGGCAGACCGCCTGGCTGCAGACCGGTAATCTCGGCCCAAACCAGACGTGCATGGGCCTCTGCGCGGATCTCACGCAGATCAATCCCGCTGCCGCGCGCAATCCTGCGCTGGCCATCCGGTTTTCGGTCTCGACAACCGACTCGGGCAATCAGATCGACATCGACAATATTTCGCTCAGCGGCTCCGTCACCTGCGACTATTCCGCATCCGTCGGCATCGGGGACATCAGCGATGACGGAGGCGGGTCCTATTCGTTCACGGTCACCGACACCGGCGGGACACCGATTGTCGCGGCCGTTGTGTGCAGCTGGGACAGCCCGCCCGTGCCCGTGTCCGATTACGCTGTTATCGAATTTGCGCCCTGATTGCGGTTGGCAAACAACGAACGGAGGAATGCGATGTTGCAGAACAAGTCAATCCTGCTTGCAGTGTTTTTAGGGGGAGCAGCGCTGCTTTTCCTGGCCGGAGGAGCGGCGCATGCAAAAAAAGAGCTGACCAAGAAGGAAAAAAACCAGAAGGCGAAAGACATCCGCTACCAGGCCAGGTCCGCCTACAAAGAGGGCAACTATGAAACGGCCATCGAGCTGTATGAGGAGGCGGAAGAGCTGTCCTCGTCGCCTGCGACCACCTACGTCCTGGCAAGGTGCTATGAAAAGCTGGAAAAGTTCAAGGAGGCCTACGAATATTACAAGGAATACGTGGCCTCGGGCGATGAAAAAAACCTGGACAAGGCAAAGGAAGCCATGGCCGCCATTGAAAAGATGCCCGTGCTGATCAATCTCACGACTGAGCCGGCTGATCCCGACTGCCACGTGGACGGCAAGGAGGAGTTCATCATCAGGACTCCGACCGAGATCAAAGTCATGCCCGGCACCCATGAGGTCCTGCTGGAAAAACCGGGCTACAAGCCGTTTAATAGAAAGCTCACCATTGCCCCGGGGGAGGTGGTCTCGCTCGAGGCCAAGCTCGAAAAGCTGGCCGGGGAGGAGGAGAAGCCGCTCGCTGAAGGCAGCGAAGAAGGCAGCGCGGAGAAGGGAGAGGCATCCGTAAAGCTCGAGAAAAAGGTCAGGGGCCCTGTTCCCATATCCATCGACGCAACGCTCGGGGCAACGGTTTCCACGTCCGTGTTTCTGGGGTCATTCATCGACGTCAGCCTCTTTGTCGATTACAGGATCAAGCAGTGGTCGGTAGGCCTGGGGCTGGACAACATGTTTTTCTCGGACAGCTACCTGCTTTCAGCCTACCCTGCGGGGGCCTACACGCTCAATGTCTGGAAAGGCCTTTCCCTGAAATTCGGCGTGGGATTCGGCGCCGCCTGCCTGTACGCAAGCAGTGTGGGCAAAGACGAGGACGGCAACCAGGTCGTGGAGGAAGGCAGCGCATGGGACCTGGTCGCCCATGCCGACATCAAGCTGAGATACAAAGTCGGGCCCGTGATCATCCAGGTCGTACCGGTTCATGTGAATGTTTTCGTCGGCGCAGGCAGCATCGAGGCCTCCCCGCTCGCGCAGTTCGCCTTCCTCGCGGGCGTTGTCTACGATTTCTGACAACTTCAGCCGCTGTAGCCGCACGCCCCCGGCGTGCCTGTAGCTGCACGCCCCCGGCGTGCCTGTAGCTGCACGCCCCCGGCGTGCCTGTAGCTGCACGCCCCCGGCGTGCCTGTAGCTGCACGCCCCCGGCGTGCCTGTAGCTGCACGCCCTCGGAGA
>JBDRLK010000617.1:0-4793 GCA_043813155.1 Pseudomonadota bacterium
GAGCTGGACGAGATGAGTGAAGTGGGGTTCAGCTGTGACGACCCTCCGGCCGGCGACCTCTATCTCGAGTGCCTCTTCGACCCGGGTGACGCCATCCGGGAAGGCCGCATCATCGTCGATCCCGTTGGAATGGACCTCTTCGAGGATTCGCTCCTGGACAGCGCCGCCGCCTGTCCCAACTTCGGGGTCTACCCATTCGTGAAAATGTACTATTACAGGCTGGTCCGCGCGCCCGCGCTGCTTGGTCAGGTCGATGAAGGGGAGGGCTGCTCCATTGAAGAGGAATGCCTCGAAGGCCTGTACTGCGATTTCTTCTACGGCACTTGCAGGGAAACCCTGCGCATCGGCACGGTGTGCAGGGACGACAGGGAGTGCGAGCTCGGCCTCGTGTGCGCCAGGGGCCGCTGCGCGCATCCGGGCGAAGAAGGCGACCGGTGCGAAAGATACGATGAGTGCGACATCGGCCTGTGGTGCGATGCCGGGCATTGTGCTCATGTTCTCGAAGAAGGGTGGGCATGCGATCCCGTGGACATGAGCTGCGAGGGCAATTGCTCTTTCTACGGCCCCGGCAGGTGCAGGGATTTCTGCGACGGGAGATGACCTTCATGAACTCCATTGCCATTCACGTCATTTCAGCCGTTCTTGCGGTTTCGCTCCTGGCATCCTGCAGGGGGAAAAGGAAGAAACCCGAGGAAAAACCCATGGACAAACCCGCTTTGTGCGCCGACGCGATTTTCACGAACGGAAAAATCTTTACTGTTTCAGCCTCCATGCCCGAGGCCGGGGCGTTCTCCATCAAGGACGGGAAATTCCTGAAAGTCGGCAGCACCGGCGACGTGCTCGCGCACAAATGCGCGTCCACCGGCATGCATGACCTCGAGGGCAGGCGCGTGCTTCCCGGGCTCATCGACTCGCACGCCCATTTCACCTCCCTCGGGCTCACGGACAACATCCTGGACCTGGCCAATGCCGCCTCGGCCGAAGAGGTCGCCGGCATCGTGAAGCAGGCGGCCGGAAAATTCAGCCGGGATCAGTGGATCATGGGGAGGGGATGGGACCAGAATGAATGGGAGGAAAAGAAGTTCCCGGACCGCAAGATTCTCGACGCCGTGGAGAGCTCGCGCCCCGTGTTCCTGGAGCGCGTGGACGGGCATGCCGTGTGGGTCAATACGAAAGCCTTGGAGCTGGCCGGCATCGACGCCTCGACGGCCGACGAACGAGGCGGACAGATCATCAGGCGAAGCAGCGGCGACCCCACCGGGGTCCTCGTGGATTCAGCCATGATCCCGGTGGAAAAGCTCATCCAGCCGGCCGGCCGCGCCGAAAAAAAGGCAGCCATCAAAAGGGCCGTCGACAAATGCCTTTCGGCCGGTCTCACCATGGTCCACGCCGCTGGCGTGCACGGCGAGATCATCGAGCTTTACAGGGAGCTGATCGATGAAAACGCCTTCCCCTTCAGGATCTACGCGATGATAAGCTGTCCGGGCGAAGATTGCGCCGAGCTCATGGCCAAGGGCCCGGTCATCGGCTGGAAGGACAGGCTCTGGGTCAGGGCCGTCAAGCTCTACTCGGACGGCGCGCTCGGCTCGCGGGGCGCGGCCCTGCTGGAGCCGTACTCGGACGAGCCGGACAACTCGGGCCAGCTCGCCATGACCCCTGAAAGCCTGGAAAAGGCCGTCATGGAGGTCATCGACAAGGGGTTCCAGCCCGGCGTGCATTCCATCGGCGACAGGTCGGCGCGCATCCTGATCGACATCTATGAAAAGGCGACGGCAAAACACCCCGGCAAAGACATCAGGCCGAGAATCGAGCACGCCCAGGTCGTCACGCTCGAGGACATCAAGAGAATCGGCAAGCTCGGCGTCGTCGCGGCCATGCAGCCCATTCACTGCACATCGGACATGAAGTGGGCGCAGGACAGGCTCGGGCCTGAAAGAAGCAACTACGCTTACGCCTGGAGAAAAGTCCTGGAATCGGGAGCCCTTCTTTGCAGCGGCACTGATTTTCCCGTGGAATCACACAACCCCTTCCCTGGCCTTCATGCCGCTGTCACGAGGCAGGCCTCGTCGGGATTTCCCGAGGGCGGCTGGCACCCTGAAAACGCAATGACGCTGGAAGAGGCCATTGAGAGCTACACTCTAAGCGGCGCGAAAGCCTCGTTCAATGAAAAGATCCTCGGTTCCATAGAAGAAGGAAAATTCGCTGATTTCGTTGTCCTGGACAAAGATATCTTCACGGTTCCCGCGAATGAGATTCACAGTATTTCATCTTTCATGACGGTTGTGGGAGGACAGATCGCGTACAGGAAATAAACGGGACGGCGGTTTAGGTGGCCTTGGCTTTGGTCTTGGCCATGTCGTTGACTTTTTTAGAAAGCCTCGAGGTCAGCCTTGCCGCCTTTTTCTTCTTGATAGCGCCCTTGGACGCAGCCCTGGCAATGGCGCTCTCCGCGAGACGCAGCTCCTTGACTGCTTCCTCTGTTTTTTCCCCGGCCATGAGAGCAGTGACCTCCTTGATTTTCGTCCTCATCCTCCCCTTGACGGTTCTTCCCCTCTCCCGTTTCTTGAGGGTCTGGCGTGCTCTCTTTTTCGCTGATGGATGATTTGCCATAGTAAACTCCAGTTCAAATCTCAGTCGCCGTTATTTATATTCATAAGTTGCCCAAAGTCAAGTAGAAATAATGCCTTGGCGACTTGTCTCCCCTAAAACAATGTGATATCTACCGTTGCAAGCATATGGGTGAAGAAAGGAAATACATCAGCGCTACCGAGGATGACCTCTCCGCCCTCGCCGGCCTTCCCGGGGAAACCCTCAAGCAGTTCCTGGCCGCGCAGGTCCGGAATATTTTCAGGGTGGACGGGCTTTATTTTCTCGGCATTGAAAAGCGCCACGGCACGGACGCGGCCGTCGAGGTGGACATGGAATGCTGGAGGTACATGGGCGGCCTGGAGGCAAGGGACCTGGCTAAAATGTTCTCCATAGAGGATAATAACCTCGATGCCCTGGAAAGAACGCTTCCTTTCACCTCGTGGTGCCTCGACCACCCGAAGAAGAGAACCACGAGAGCGGCCGACGCCCTGACATTCGAGGTTCTCGAATGCAGGACACAGAATGCAAGACTTAAAAAATCACTCCCCATATTCCCCTGCCGGCCCGTGCGGGAAGGGTACCTCGTAAAATTCGCCGATGCGTTCAATTGCGATTGCGCCTGCGAGGTGTGTCCTCCGGGCGAGAGGGACGGGCAGGTGTGGTGCAGATGGAAATTTACTGGAAAAACAAAATAACAGGAGACAGCAATGCAAGCCGCGGAAGCCAAAAAGCAGCTCAGGAAAAAACTCAAGATATCGTCCAGGCATGTCAAGGAGATCAACGACTATTTCCTCGACCCGAACAGCAAGGTCATGAATGACATGCTGGACGTGGTGCTCAAGTACGGCACTCCCCGGGAGATCAACAGGAAGGCAACGAAGGCTAAAAAGCTGAGCACGCAGATGAAGATGCTCAAAGACGCCGGCTCGCCTTTCCTTTCGGACCTGCGGTGGCTCATACGCATGAAAGCGAAAAATGCCTTCATCACCATGGACCAGTACCGCAAAAACGTCCTGGGCAGCAGGGCCGCTTCCGTGAAGTTCAATGAAAGCGACGCCGTGACGCTCGAGGTGAGCGCCATGCAGTACGTCGAGTGGCTGCGCGTGGAGGCCCAGCAGGCCATCGATAAAAAAGAGCTCATGCCGGGCCGCTTCATCAGGGTCAGAAGCATGAAAGACCAGCTCGAAGGTCTCGAGCCCGTGGCCATGGGCGCTGCCATGAACATCATGGGCGCCAGCTTCGTCGAGACACTGGACACGAAAGGCACGGACGGGTCCAACGTGCATCTCGGCGGGCCCGAGACCATCACGGGCTATTTCGGCGGCGTTGGCCAGCCCAACGAGCACGCCCTGCAATGGCTGGACGAATATCTCAAGTACTACACCGAGTTCGGCATTACCCAGGTCCTCAACATCAACGCCGGAACGATTCTCCTGGCCTACTTCATCAGCAAGCTCGGCATCGACAATGAATTCAAGATATCGGTCTTCATGGGGAACGATAATGCATACGCCGTGCTCTGGACGTTGCTGGGCGCCAAGCTGTTGTGCAGGACCGGCGGAAGAACGCCTCTGATCGGGTTCAACTATTCGAACTCCGTGAACAACGATACGATCGAGCTTTCCGCCGAGCCGAGAAAAGCCCTGGGATTCGAACAGCAGGTCCGGTTCGAGCATCACATCATCGAAACCGCCAAGAGCATCGTCGTGCAGCCCTACGACAGGAGACAGGAGCTGCTGGAAGTTGCGCCCAAGGTCAGGAACATCAGCGCCAAGCACGAGGGAGGGGACGTGGAGGTCGAGAAAACGAGGGGGCATCCTTCAGATATCCTTGACTATTTCGTTCCCAAGAAAGACGTCCTGGCCAATGACCTGTGGGATGATTTCCTGCGCAACTACCTGGACAAGCACGACGCTGTCAACCACACGGCGCGCGCACTCACCGAAAAAGGCATTGCCGTGATCGCGGCAAAGAATCTTCACTGACACCGCCGCCACGCAGGTAGGGGCGGCTTCAGTCGCCCGAAAATCAATCACATAATCCCGGGTAGGGGCGGCTTCAGTCGCCCTTTCCTTTTTTACGGGAGGCTGAAGCCTCCCCTACCCAAAGGGGGACAGGACGGGAGGCTGAAGCCTCCCCTACCCAAAGGGGGACGGGACGGGAGGCTGAAGCCTCCCCTACCCAAAGGGGGACGGGACGGGAGG
>JBDRLK010000618.1:0-6464 GCA_043813155.1 Pseudomonadota bacterium
GGGCGCGTGAATGAAGATGCGCTTTCCCTCGACGCCGGTTTTAGTCCCCCGCGCGGCCGCTTCTTCAAAGGCCCGGATTAAGGCCCGCCTGCCGTCCGGGTAGCCGGAATAGTCAACGCTGCTCACCGCAATGAATATATCCTGAAGAGCAAGCGACTCGGCCCACGAGATTGCCACGGACAGGAACGCCAGGTTTCTTGCCGGGACATAGGTGACGGGAATGCCCTCTGATTCGCCTCCAGGCGGAACGTCAATGGAATCGGATGTGAGCGCCGATGCGGCAACCAGGGACAGGGGCATGTCGATCACCACGTGCCTCCTGCACCCGTACTTTCGCCCCGCCTTTCCGGCCGCCTCGATCTCGAATTCATGTCTCTGGCCGTATCGGAACGTGAGGCAGCTCACGTCCCACTCCCGGTTTCGAATCGCGGCGAGCAGGGTCGTTGAATCGAGCCCCCCGCTCAGCAGCAGGATGCAAGGCCTGCCGCCGCCGGCTGGAATCGTGCTGGTGCAAGCCGTGTTCATTATTCCTGTACCAGGATGGCCCCGTCCTTCGCGCCGACCGTGACCGAGATGCCGCCGCCCGTGACCGTGACGGTCCGCGATGAAACGAGGTCCGTGAACGTGGTCCCATCCGATATACCGAGGTCCGGGGGTATTGAAATGGAAGGGGAGGTGACTTCGTGGTTGTTTCGGTTGAGCGCCACGATGACGGCATCCGCGCCCGTTCCCCTGGAATACACGTAGAAGTTCGCGTCCACGCTGCCCAGCGTTTTTCGATCGCCGCTGCGAAGGCCCGGGTAGTCCCTCCGTGCGCTTCCGGCCAGCTTGACCCTGTCCAGGACCAGTTGCTCGTTGCCGGAGAGGCCCGTGAACTTCATGAGCCTGCGGTTGTCCGGGTCCCCTGCGCCGGCCAGGCCGATCTCGTCTCCGTAATAGATGAGAGGCACGCCCGTGTGCGTCAGCAGGAACGTGAAGGCGAGCTTGAGCCTCTGAAAGGGCTCGGAGCCCGATGGCGTCGGCGGGGGCCGGTTCCACGGGTCCCCCGTGTCGTCCCCGTTGGCAATGGATATGAAGCGCGCCACGTCGTGATTGCCCAGGAACGTGGACATGATGGGGAAGGACCCGTAGCAGGCATCCAGGCCGCCGACGGCCGAATCGAGCCAGTTAAAATCCGCGCTTTCCCTGCCGAACACGTCGAGGACGACCCAGAAGAGGGGGAAGTCGAACTGGCCGTCGAGCTCGTTGGGGTTGATATACTGCATGATCAGGTCGGGACCACCGCCGCAGCCGCCGCCGTACCCGCCCGTGAATGTTTCGCCCACCATGTAGAACTTGTGTCCCGTTATTTCGTATTTTTCCCTGACCGACAGCCGCAGCCTCTGGCCCACGATGTGCTCGAAATGCTTGACCGCGTCCACCCTCATGCCGTCGAAGCCGGCCTCGAAGACCCATTCGAGCGAGTCATCGATCATGGTCGTCAGGGCGCCGTGGTTCGTGTAGTCGATGTCCGGCAGGTAGGACGTGAACCAGCAGTCGATCCTGTGGCTGTCCCAGTCGCAGGAACCCTGGCCGCAGATGCAGCCGCCGGGGCTGCCGTGGAACCAGCCGTCCGACCTGTGGGCGGCCCAGTAGGGATGATCCGTGTGCACGTGGTTCAGCACCGTGTCCATCAGGACCCTTATGCCCTCGTCATGGGCCGAGTCGAGCATCTGCACGAGGTCGGCGTCCCCCCCGAAGGTGGTCTCCGCGGCCACGGGGTCCTCGGGCCAGTACCCGTGGTACCCCGAATAATTGTGGCCGTCGTTTCCGATTCCGCTGGAGGACGTGTTTTCATAGGGCGGTGACAACCACAGGATATTGACGCCCATGGAATCGAAATAGCCTTCCTCTATCTTTTGACGGATTCCCGCGAAGTCCCCGCCCCGGTAGTCCGCGGGCTCCTCGACGCCGATGGGATTGTTGTTCGACGAATTGCCGTCATGGAACCTGTCCGTGAAGGCAAAGTAGATCACCCCGTCGCGCCAGTCGAATTCTTCATCCTCGATCCACCCGGTCAGGTAGAGGGGTTCGGCGCTCCTGGCCTCGTTGTCCATGGCTTCCACGCGGACAAGGTGCTTGCCCGCGGGAAGGGAATCCCACTCGAACGTGATCAGCCCGGTCATGGCGTCGAAGTCGAACTCCGCAGCGTCGCTGTTTCGCAATACTGCCACACGCGACGCATCGGGGCCGGCCTCGAGGTTTCCATCCACGTACTGGACCCGGCCTGAAATTGTTCCTGAAGGCTGCGCGTCGAAGCTGATCATGGCGAGATAAGGGTTCTGGCAGTCGAAGACCCGCAGGTTGCTGTTCAGCTCACAGGAGCCGTCGCAGTGGTACTTTGTCCAGGGGTTCGCGGGGTCCAGGAACCACTCGGTGCCGTTTTTCACGAGCTTGTAAGCGTATTCCCCCTCTTCCAGCTCGAGCGAAACGGTGTAGACACCGTCTTCGTCGGGGTCCGTAAGCTCGTCCGACGTGGGGTTCCAGCCGTTGAATTCGCCTGCCGCGGTAATGGTGTCCGAGGCGGATTCGGGCGTATGGCTGATCATTACTTCACAGGAGCGGACGGGAATGCCTCCGTCGCTGTCGGGTATGTCCGGCACATAGTCCTGGTCCGGAACGTCGAACTCGGTCGTGTAGTCAACCTCCGGGTCGGTGACCCCATCGATTCCGTCGATGCCGTCAATGCCGTCGCCGGGCGGCACGTCCCATGGCGAATTGTCAACCTCCCAGTCAATGTATGCGTCTTCAACCGGGTTTTTTGCGCCGCAGCCGGAAAAAAGCAAGCCCGGAAGGAAGAGCAGGAAGAGAAGAAGAAGCGCTCCAGCCGGGATTGGTCCGGAACTGAACGCAAAAAGCCTTGAAAAACAGGTGAAAAGTAGCATTTTATTGTAATTTTTATGGTCTGTATCAAATTGAAAGTCAAGAAAATATTATTTGAATTAAATATTTTATTTAATATAATTAGGACAGCAAACAAGAGATGGAGGCAACTGCCCCAGGAGACTGTCATGATAAATAACTTGCTGCTGATTTTAACATGGTTCAATTCATGGGTAGGGGAGGCTTCAGCCTCCCGAAAAAGCCCGCTTTTCAAACGGGCGCCTGAAGGCGGCCCTACCCCGCAGGGGGTGGTTTTGAACCATGCACTGTTTTTCCTGGTGATCGCGCTCACGGCCTGCGGGGGAAGCCTTGGAGGCGGGGACAAGGACGTGGACACCGCGGATGAGATCGAGACGGACACCGGAGAGGATATCACGGACGCAGCGGATGGTGTGCAGGAGGAGTTGCCTCCCGGCGAAAGGCCTGTTGACATCCTGCTGGTCATCGACAATTCGAGAACCATGATCGAGGAGCAGGAGCGTTTCAAAACGGCCACAGGCGCATTCCTGAATGCCCTCCTGGACCCGCCGGCCGGCGTGAACCCGAAAGACGTGCACATCGGCGTCATCACCTCGGACATGGGCGACGGCTTTCCGGAATCCGATGCATGCAGCGCGCTGGGAGACGACGCGAAGCTGCAGAATGACACGGCTTCCGACGAAACGGGCTGCACCGGGTCTTTCCCCGTGTTCCTCGAGTACGAGGTCGAGGATGCGCCCGACCCGTCGAAAATCGACTCGATTACCGACATGATTTCATGCCTCGTTATCCAGGGGCAGGATGGGTGCGGTTTCGAGCACCAGCTCGAAGCCACGCTGCTTGCTCTCACAAACCGCGCGTCCGCTGGCGGCCCGAACGACGGCTTTCCGCGCGAAGACGCGATCCTTGCCATCGTTTTCCTGTCGAATGAGAATGACTGTTCTTCGACCACGAGGGATCTTTTTGACCCGGATGCCGACGATGAGCTGGGGCCGCTTCCGCAGCGATGCTTCAACAACCCCGAAATGTTTTACGACATGGAGCGGTACACGACCGGGCTGCGCGCGCTCACGTCCAATTCCCGCAACCTTCTCGTGGTTTCCATAGTAGGCGTCATGGTGAGCAGTGAATTCTGCGAGGGCGAGGGGGACGGGCTGGGCGGATGCCTGCTCCAGCCCGAGATGGAGGAAAGGCTCCAGTCCGGGACGAACTATCTGTACTCTGTCTGCGCCGGACCGGGCTCCCCGCCTGCCATCGAAGCAACGCCGGGTCGCAGGTTCGTCGCGCTCGCCCAGGATCTTGAAAAGCAGGCCTACGTCTGGAGCATCTGCCAGGAAACCTATACAGCTCCCATGCAGTGGCTCGCCGCGCAGATCAAATCAAGGCTGTAATCCGCCGCCTTTTGCCATCATTGCAATTGGATTATGCTGTGATCCCGTGGGACTGTGCGGTGCAGGAAAGGCCAATGAACTCACAGTTAACATAATAACGTTTTTTCGCGGTTACTATGAACACTATCAAGCCGGATTGCAATTAGTAAGGTATTGGCTATAATTAGTTAACGTGGCGGAAAAAGGATGGTTTGAAATGAAGCTGCATGCCACAATCGCGGCGGCCCTGATTCTTTTCTTTTCCTCGGCGGCTTTTTCCGCGGGCAAGGAATCCCCGGACACGAAAAAAGCGAAACAGTTCTTTCTCAAGGGCAAGCTGCTCGTCGACAAGGGCAAGTACGAGGAAGCCATAGAAAACCTCGGAATTTCCTATGACCTGTATCCGGTTCCACTGGTTTTGTACAACATCGCGCTTTGCTATGAGGAGCTTCACAAGTATGCAGAGGCGGTTACGTATTACAACGAGTACCTGGAAATCGGCGAGGATGAGCCCTACAGCAGGAAAGAAAAGGTTTTCAAGCAGATCGAGGAGCTGAGCAAATTCCTGGGCAATGTGCACCTCGAGGTGGGCGAGGATGGGGCTGACGTCATTCTCAACGGCAAGGCAATCGGCCGGACTCCCCACGGGGTCATCCTGGTCGAGGCGGGCAAACATGAGCTCGCTTTAAAAAAGGAGGGTTTTCTCGAGGCCCGGAAAAAGTTCTCCATTATTGCCGGCGAAACCGTCACCCTGTCGTTCACCATGCAGAAGACAGTGGAAGAGGGAGATGGGGAAGGTGAGCGTCCGAAAAAGAAAAAGGAAAAAGGCAAGGGCGGGGGGGGCGCGCTTTGGACCGGGGGGTGGGTTGTTTTCGGCGCCGGTGCGGCCCTGGCGCTTGCCGGAACCGTGACGGGAGGCATGGCGCTTGACCTGGGCGGCGACCTCGAGGGAAAGTGCCCGGACGGCGTGTGCCCGCCCGAGTATCATGACGACAACAACAGGATGAAGGACCTTGCTTTGAGCTCGGATATCCTGCTGGGCGTGGGGCTGGCCGGCGTGGCGGCGGGCGCGGTCTGCCTGATCCTTGACTGGAAACTGGAGAAAAAGCCTGAAAACATGCCGTCCGTGGCCGCAGCGTATCCTGCGGGCGTCAGCCTGACCTGGAGTTTCTGATGATACCGGAAGCCGTCAGAATAGTTGTCGTTACAGCGGCAGTCATTGCATTTGCCGGCTGCCAGCTTCTCGTTCCCGACCTTTCCAACGAAGACATAATCGTGGATCACGACGTGGTGGAGGATGACATGGCCATGGAGGGGGACGCGGTCCGGCCGGACACGCACGATGACACGCATGACAATCCCGATGCGGCTAAAGATGCCGCGGATTCGGCCGAGGCCCCCGACACGGCTGAGGACATTATCGATGCCATGGCGGAAGATGCGGGGGAAGAGGAGTTCGAATGCCTCCTGCCCGAGCACTGCACGGACGGCGACATCTGCAACGGCGACGAGACCTGCGACCCGGAATCGCACACGTGCGTTGAAGGCCTTGCGCGCGATGACGGGTTTCTTTGCGGCGCAGGCCCGAGAAAAATATGCCTGGACGAGGAGTGCCGCGAGTCCGTTTGCGGGGACGGCTTTGTAGACGAGGGCGGCGGCGAGTTCTGCGAGCCCCCGGGCGCGGGAGGCTGCGACGATGAATGCAAGCTGGGCTGCGACGGCCCTGAAGACTGCCCGAGCGACGGCGACGCGTGCAACGGCGAGGCGTTTTGCAACACCACGAGCCACATTTGCAGCAGGCGCAGCGTGCCCGCGGACGGCACGTCGTGCGGCGGCGGCAATGTGTGCTGCGGCGGCGAGTGCCTCGAATGCTGCAATGAATCGCACTGCAGCGATTCAAACCCCTGCACCCGGGATGTATGCACGCTGGGCGTTTGCTCGAACCCGGCAGAAGCGGACGGCACGGCCTGCGGCGGGGGCAACATGTGCTGCACGGGCATGTGCAGGGAGTGCTGCGACGCTGCGGACTGCAATGATTTGAACCCGTGCACGAACGATACATGCAGCGCCGGGGGTGTCTGCTCGAATCTTGGGGTGGTGGACGGTACGGCCTGCGGCGGGGGCAACATGTGCTGCACGGGCGTGTGCAGGGAGTGCTGCGCTCATACGGACTGCAATGATTTGAACCCGTGC
>JBDRLK010000619.1:0-4550 GCA_043813155.1 Pseudomonadota bacterium
CTCGCGGCTTACGTCCTCGCGCCCTCGTCGATGTAGCCCTGCTACGCCTCCATCGGGCGCTGCGGGCGCGCTCGCGATCCGGCTCGGCAATCACGCCCTCGCTACGAGACTGGTCCCTTACTTGCGGGGCGCTGTACTTAGAATGATCGTACATGTGGCCGTGACCGGAAAAACGCCGGTATTTTCGGCGTGGACGTGGTTTTGTCGAACCACGGGGAAAAACTATCTTGAGTAATGCTATTAGGGTATACTTCAAACTGGTGGCGCATTACCCAAACAATATTTCTATAAAGGAGGGCATTTTCCATGACACAATTTGAAGCCATTGATCCAAGAGTTGAAGTGAATGGAGAGACTGTTCTCTCAATCGTCGATGGAATGGGAGCTTTTATATCACTTTCATCAAAATATCTTTCTCAGAACGGGATTATTGATCCCCAACTCGGGCAATGGTTTTCCCAGCAGGATTGGCTCAATGCATTTAAAGCAATTGCCGCCAACCTGGGGAAAGACGTTTTGAAGCAAATCGGGAAAAAAATTCCTGAAAATGCTCAATGGCCTTCTGAGATACAGACAATTAAAGATGGTCTTTCTTCAATCGATGTGGCCTACCACATCAATCATCGTATTGAAGGCAAACTCCTCTTTGATGCGGAAACGGGACAAATGACCGAGGGTATCGGACACTATTTGTTCCAGGACAGAGGTGAACGGTGTGCCTGGGTTATCTGCGATAATCCCTACCCTTGTGATTTTGATTTCGGCATCATTGAATCTGTTGCGAAAAAGTTCAGACTTCCAGGAACGTTTCCCCTGGTCGAGCATGGTGAGGAAACATGTCGCAAAAAAGAAGGTTCGAAGTGCGTGTACATTGTGACATGGTAGATTTTCGAGTCAAATCAGCGTTGAATAGTTGACGGGGAAGCGGGCGAGTCGGGTAGAGCCATGGCGAGGTGGCTTTAGGCCCGGCCTATCCGTTGCTTGTGGCTCCCGAATACCTATTCTGTTTGAAAAACGGCGGATTTCTATACGTGTCGGAATCCGGATGAGCGGAAGAATTCTTACATATCACGGTCCTTTTAAATAGATTTTTCCGCATAATGAAAAATATTCTTCTTTCTTTCCTTACTTCTATTTCATGTTGTTTTCGTTCACGGCTATCCATGCAACTGGAAATCCTTGCCTTACGTCACCAGTTGGCCGTATGCAAGCGATCCGTTAAGCGTCCATGCATCAAACCGGCAGACCGGATTCTCTGGGCATGGCTCTCAAGGGTATGGTCCGGCTGGGAGCGCGTCCTGGTTTTCGTTCAACCGGCCACTGTTATCAAGTGGCGGCGGCGCAAGTTCCGCGAGCATTGGACGAGGCTGAGCCGAAGAGGCAAGCCGGGACGTCCCCGGGTCGCGAAGAAGATCCGCGACCTGATCCGAAGGATGTCATCAGCGAACCCGACGTGGGGAGCTCCACGCATTGTCGGCGAGCTTGCGAAAACAGGGTGTCCTTCGATAAAATGCAATACCGGGCTTCATGGGGGTGACTGGGCCAGCCCATGGAATGACGGCTCGGGCGTCATGGATGGCGATCTTGGATCGACATCGAGTATAAAAGTAGGAATATGGGGGCGCGCCATTGTCGTTCGAAAGCAGAGAACGGGGCCATTGCGTATCAACCTGCCATGCAATGAAACATGGAGAATCTTTATCGTCGAGATGTTGACTTGTGCTCAGGCTGCTTGATGCCACACCGTAGCGGTGATGGAGGCCGCCGACGCGAGGTAGCGCAACGACAGGCGCATACGACGACGGCTTCGGTGTCGCCGGACGACCACTGGGCGTATCCTTGTCAAGACCAAGATGACAGCGATCTTCATGGTAGTAAGCGATGCAATCGGAAAGATGCCGTTGCAGGTGCGCCTCGTTCAGGACGACGACGTGGTCCAGAAGCTCCCGGCGCACAGATCCCACAAACCTTTCAGCGAAAGGATTCTGCCAAGGCGACCGATAGGCCGTCCTAACGATCTTCACGCCCATGGTTTTTAAAGCAGCCGGCACGACCTTGCCGTATTTCCCGTCCCGGTCGAATATCAGGTAACGTGGCGCGTTGTCCTCCGGGAAGGCTTCTCTGAGCTGCTGCACGATCCACAGGGCGTACGGTTCGACAGTGACCGCAAAGTGGAGAATCTTTCGCCGTGCATGGTGGACAACGAAAAAGACATACAAAAGCTCAAGCGTTGCCGAAGGGACCGTGAAGAAGTCCATGCCTGCCAGACAGTCGCGGTGGTTTCGAAGGAAAGTGATCCACCGCTGCAGCGAATCCGGCGTCGGCCTGCGCTTCGGCATGTATCGGCTGACCGTGCGTTCGTTTACGGAAAAACCCAGCTTGAGAAGCTCAGCGTGAACCCTCGGCGCGCCCCAGGTGACGTTCTCGAAGGCTATGTTTCGAATAAGCTTCCGGATTTCAGCGGGGACTTTCGGCCTCCCGATTCTTCGGCTGCGGGATTTCCATCGCCAGTAGAGGCGAAAGCCCATGCGGTGCCAACGTACCACCGTGCTCGGCTTGACGATGATAAGGGAGTTTGCCCATCGTGACCAGGTCTTTCTCAGCGCAGTCCAGAACACCCTATCAGCAGGTCGGAGATTTGGACGGGGACGCTTGTCCTTGAGAATCACCAGTTGCTGACGCAGGGCTGTGTTCTCGATGACAAGATATGCTCGGTCCATCATTGCAGCGCGGACGATACCGATGATGAATCTGAATATTATTGTGATCATAGCGGCGAGAGTCCGCCATGGCCAGATCCAAGTCAATACGTATGTGGCCGTGGCCGGGAAAACGCCGGTATTTTAGGTGTGGACGTGGTTTTGTCGAAGCACAGGATCACGGTCTTATTTTCAAGGTATAGTTAAACCGCATTCCTGCCTGACCATCCCGTTGTCAGGTCATCCTCGATCACCTTCGCCTGCCGCCGATGACACGCCCGCAGTTTGCTCTTGACTCCCTTCCCCTCTCCCTCCATACTATCCTTATGACCCGTTTTCCCGATGATGCGTCCTATCTTCATAAAAGGAAAAAGGAGTGGATGTAGTTTTGTCGAAGGACAGGTAGACGATACATTATCCAAAAGGATTGGACGAAGGAAAGGAGTTGTGACTTGGATTCGAGGGATCGCACTGGCTTCTTGGTGGCGGGGATCTTGCTTCTTGCCGGGGCGGGCTGCGAGGACGGCGCGGGCGGCGCGGACGACGTTGCCGACGGAGACGAATCGAGCGATGCGGGCGACGTTGCCGACGGGGCAGAATCGAACGATACGGGCGACGCTCCGGACGCCGACAGCAGCGCCGACGAAACCGCGCCAATCACGATCACGACGGAGGCGCTTCTCGACGGGCGGGTGCAGATCGCCTACTGGGCGCAGATCGAGGTCGCCGATGCCGCCGGCGAAGCGAGCTGGGAAGTCTCGGACGGCGCCCTGCCGCCCGGCCTCATGCTCGGGCCGGACGGCACGATCTCCGGCCTGCCGGAACGCTCCGGCGTCTACGAGTTCGAGATCACGGCCGACGACGGCTCGTCGAGCGACACCGCCGGTCTGTCGATCAGGGTGGCGCGGGTGCTGCTGATGAGCGGTTTCGAGCCGTTCGGCGAATTCGAGATCAACTCGTCCTGGGAAGCGATCGAGCCGCTGGACGGGATGATCGTCGAAGGCCTCGACGTTCGCGTGGTCGAGCTGGCAGTGGTCTGGGGCGACTCCTGGGACGAACTGGCGAGGGAGATCGACCGGCTCCACCCGGACGTGGTGATTGCGACAGGCCAGGCGGGGCTGGAGGGGATGCGCTTCGAGACCTACGCCAGCAACAGGATGAACGGCACGGACGAGGCCGGAGTCACCATGAGGAACGCTCCGATCGTGGAAGGGGCACCGGACAGGCTGGAGGCAAGGTACCCCGTCTACCAGATGCGCGACGCGATGGACTGGGGCGGTTTTCCGGTCCTGATCTCGTCCAACGCCGGCGAGTACCTGTGCAACTTCGTGATGTACCAGTTGCTCTACGACTGCATCAACACGATGGACGGCCCGGTTGCCTGTGGGTTCATCCACGTACCGCCCGTCCCGTACGAAGGGGCGATGACGGTGGACGAGATCAACGAGGCGCACCTTCTCGGCATTGGCGCCCTGGCCGCCTGGCTCGAGTCGAGAGAGGAAACGCAGATCGCCGTCCCCGACTTCCACGAGCCGCCGCGGTACTTCTTCTGACCCACCGGCTGTCCCTCGAAGCTATTCATCGCAGGAGTAATGGAGCTCACGGGCCGACCCATGTGGTGCTGCCTCGACCATGATGGCAGATAATCCTGGATCGATATCCGCCACGAGGAGATGAAGACAGGGCGGAACGCGCCGTGATAGTTCGCACAGTCGGGTAGAAATGCGGTGCGCGCAGCCTTTAGGCGGAGAGTTTCCGACAGGCGCTCTTTCGATTGCGCCGCGGGTTCCTAATTCCACCATAGCTCACGTTTCCGCAAGCCCCCCTCTCATCCCGGACAGTCGGATTTCC
>JBDRLK010000620.1:0-12555 GCA_043813155.1 Pseudomonadota bacterium
GCTGCTTCAACGACTGCGAGGCGTACGAGGAGTGCGTCGGCGGCGATTGCAGATGCGATCCCGACTGCGAGGACAGGGATTGCGGGGACGACGGCTGCGGGGACCAGTGCCCGCCCGGCTGCGGCGAATCGGAGACATGCAGCGAAGACGGCCTTTGCGTCCCTGTATCCGACTGCTTCGCGTGGCCGGGAAGCCCCTCGCTCCAGGACGCCGTCAATGCCCACGCCTGCGTGGAGATCCAGGCCGGGACGTTTTCCATCGGGTCGACCGTCAGCATGCCCGCGAACCATGAGCTGCGCGGGCTCGCTGTCGACCGCAGCATCCTGGTTCCCTCGTCCGGGTTCGACCCGGAAGGCGACGTGGCCATGATCGTCATCAACCAGTCAAACGTGCTGCTCAAAAAGTTCGCTGTCGACGGGTCGCAGGGCGGCCAGGCCAAGCTCGATGTCGTGGTCCTGGGAGCCGGCACCACCGGAGTGGTTATGGAGGAGATGCGCATCGACGGCGCGCGATGCGACGGCCTGTCCATGGGCGGGGACGGGACCATCATCCGCGACAGCACCCTCTCGAACAACGGGTACAACTGCCCTCCCATCAACAAGGGCAGCGCCATCTATGCCGAGGGCAACGTGCACATCGAGGGCGGCCAGTTCTCGCACGCGCCGCAGATCATCGGCAATGTCATAGAAAACAACCCGGACGGCTCGGGCATCGACATGGCCGAGGTGAGCGACGGCGTTATCCGCGGAAACACCATTCGCCACTGCGGGGCCAATGGAGGCATCTCGATCTACCACGGCCACGGCTGGGTCATCGAGGACAACGATATCAGCGATTCGGGAGGGTGGTTCAACTACGGGCACCCTAGGTGCGAAGGCCCGACCTCGCCCGCCACCATCGGCATCAAGCTGTGCCGCGACGGCGACATCGCGGGCGGAACGGACAACAACACCATCAGGAACAACAGGTCCGTGGGCTATTACGGCATACTCCTGGCCGGCGACGACGAGGCGGCCCCCTACATCGTCCCGCGCTTCAACGTGCTCACGGGCAATGACGTGATGGGGTCGACGGTGGGATGCCTGGATGATTTCAGGCCCGGCCAGTGGGAAGACGGCGACAACGCCTGGTCGGGCAACAACTGCCGCGGCACGCCCGGCAGCGGGCCGGATTATTTCTAGGCTTCTTCAGATATCACTCTTCCGGAAAAGCCTCGACGGGCGCGGAAAAGTCCATGCTCTCGATGCACAACGTCTCACCCCCGGGCACGGGCGTGGATTCAAAGGTTTCCCAGTCAATGGTCACCTCGATGGCGAACATATCGGATACGCCGCCCTCGAAGGTTTCGCCGATCTCGCCGACCTGCGTCAGCTCCACGGAGCCGGCGATGGCAAGCAGCTCTTTTTCGCACATGAGCTCTTCCCCCTCATGGGCGCAGCCCGTGCTGACAAGGCCGCAGAGGCTGCAGCTGGCATAGTCGTCCTGCGTGAAATCATACGTGCCCGGTAGATAGGGCCCGCCGAAATCAGGCCACAGCTCGATGCCGAGAAAAGAAAAGGGCGGGTCGTCGCTCGCGCCCTCGATGTTCCCGAAGTACATCCAGAGCGTGCTCGTGCCGGTTGACTCGTAGTAGCATTCCTGCTCGCTCGCCTCGACCGTGGCGTACTCGTGCGTGCAGCCGTCCTCTTCCCCGGCCGTGTCGGCCGTGTCGGCAGGCGCGTCGGCATCCGGCGATGCGTCGCTCGCGCCGTCCCCGGGAGACGAATCATCCCCGTTGCAGGCCGCGAATGCCGGCAGCGCGAGCAGGATTGGGGTCATTATCCGTAACATCCGTTTCATCAGGGAATGTCTTGCCTCACCAGGATGCTAGTAAAAGGGGACGGAGCACTTTTAAAAGTGCTCCGTCCCCTTTTTCATGCTTTACAATTTCTATCATCTTTTATAGAACTTTAATAGGCATGTTTTATCGATTTTCAGCTCCTTTTGCCATTGTCCTGTTATTTTTCGCGGCCTGTCAGGGCGGGGAAGACTCGCAGGATGGTGAGGCAGAGGCTGATGCCGTGGACACGGCAGACATGAGCGGCGATGACGCGCCTGCGGACACGGCCCCTGACAGCATTCCCGACGGAGCCCCCGACATGATCCCCGACACCGCCGGGGACGGCGACGAACCCGACACGGCCGGGGCGTGGCCCGCGGCCAACGCGTGGTCCTGGGACGGGTCCTGGGAGCCCACGGACTTCCCGCTCGACGGCCTGCTGGACAACGAGTACTTCGACGGCCATCCGGACAATCACGGAAACCCCACGCCCGTCCTGCCGCCCGGCGAGTGGGACTGGAACGACGGTGACAACGACCTGGCCAACTGGCGCAACTTCGACGCCAACCTGGGCCATTTCGACATGCTCGAGGACGGCGGAGGCAACCATTACGGCTGGAGGCTCGCAGCCAACGAGCCCGGGGCGTGCGATTACTCGGGCCCGGCCGCGTACTTCGAAGGGTCCTCCGGGACCGACATCATGGACCTTGGCGCCGAAGGATCGATCCACAGCTTCACGTCGGGCAACCTGTCCGAGGGGCCGGACGTGCTGGTCTTCAGGGAGAGCTGGTCCCTTGATTTCCGCACGGGATCGAGCGAGACCGGGGGGGAGCGCGACAACGACCTCGTGGTCGCGGGCTGCGGCGAGAACACGGACGGCTCCTTTGATTTCATGACCACGACCATCCACACGGGGCCGGGCCGCGACTGGGTCTTCTGCCGCGACATCTCGCGCGCGGCCGTGGATTTGGGCAACGGCGGCGGCGGCAGGACCGACACGACCGACCCGCAGGACGGCGACGACCTGCTCGTTCTCAGGGGCAACACCCACGACTTCAGGGTGTTCGGCGGCGCGGGAAACGACACGGCCGTCTGGTACCTCGACGACAACGTGCAGACCACGACGTGGCTGGGCCCGAATTTCTTCGGGGGGGGCGGCGACGGCGGCGCGCTGTGGGGCGACGATGGCGCGGACCGGCTCGTCCTGGCCCTGGACGCCTCCACCCCGCTCGTCACGGAAACGCCAACACCGCCGGGCTCGGTCATGGTGAGGGGAACGGACGGCGGGCTCATCCCGGACGAGCCCACGCAGCACGACCCGTTCGCCCGCTACTGCATCGAGTGCGGAACCTCGCCGACCGGCCGAAGGACCGTGATCATGCAGTACGTGTCTTCGGACGAGAGCATCGACACGGGCTACTTTTTTGTCACGGCCTTTGAAGTGCTCCAGATCGGCCTGGGCGAAGGCGCGCAGGTCTACAGCATCGATGACACGACGGGCACGGTCTCGCTTCTTACCGAGGCTGATCCGTACTCGCCTCCTCCGTGGCCGGACGAGTACTGCCCTTAGAGGCATGAAGGGAGCGGAAGAATGAAAAACACGCTGACTCTCACGCTGGCATGCCTCGTGGCGTTTGGATGCACACGGTTTTTCCAGTATCCCGACAACGTGGGGTCCGAGGACGGTGTGACCGACGGGGATGAGGACAAGACCGTTGACACGCAGGAGGAGGATGCGGGCGGGGATCCTCCAGGGGAGGGAGAGGACGCAATCGAGGATCTGCTTGAAGACCCCTCGGATGCGCCCGCGGACCACGGCGAAGATTCAGTGGCGGATCCTGTCGAGGACCCTGTTGAAGACCCGGTCGAAGATCCGGTCGAAGATCCGGTCGAGGACCCGGTCGAAGAGGACAGCGTGGAAGATCCTGCCGAAGACGACGCCCCGGACGACCCGTCCGACGACGAGACGGGCGACCCCGCGGGAGAGGACCCGGCCGAGGAGCCGTACTGCGGCAACGGGGTCGTGGACGAGGAGCTGGACGAGGAATGCGACGACGGCCGCAACGGCGACCCGGACGACGGGTGCACGGACGACTGTCTGTACACGTGCAGCGAGGACGCGGACTGCGACGACGGGGATGACTGCACGGCAGACGATTGCAATGAGCCGGAGCACACCTGCGGACATGCCGAAATCCCGGACCTGTCGGGTGTGGCCCAGGTCGCGCCATCCAGGGACGATGCATTCATGTGCGCCCGCATGGAAGCGGGAGGAGTGAAGTGCTGGGGCAACAACAACCGAAGGCAGCTCGGCGACGGGACAACGGACGACAGCCCGGTGCCCGTTGACGTGGCGGGCCTCGGCTCGCCGGCGCGTGACCTGGACAGCGGGGGAGGGCATGCCTGCGCCGTGCTCGACGATGGAAACGTGAAGTGCTGGGGCTGGAACGCGTACGGCCAGCTGGGCGACGGGACCCTGGAGATACGAACCTGGCCTGTCACGGTGTGGGACCTGGCCGCGAACGCAGATTCAGTTGCCCTGGGCTACAATCATTCCTGCGCCCTGCTGGAGACAGGCGCCGTACAGTGCTGGGGCGGGAACGACAAGGGCCAGCTGGGCAACAACTCGACAGCCGACAGCGCGGCGCGCGTCAACGTGGAGGGCCTGACCGCAGATGTCGCGGCCGTGGCCGCGGGCTTCAAGCACAACTGCGCGATCATCGACGGCGACGGCGACGGCAAGGGCATCCTGAAATGCTGGGGCTGGAACGTCAGCGGGCAGCTCGGCCCGGGGACAGCGGAAGACCACAGCCCGGTTCCAATTGACGTGGCGGTCCTGGGCGGCAACGTGGCCGCGGTTTGCGCGGGCAGCCAACACACCTGCGCGCTCGTGGACGGCGTTGGCGTGAAATGCTGGGGCGATAACGGCCACGGCCAGCTCGGCAACGGCACCACGGATGACAGCAGCACGCCTGTTGATGTGTCGGGAATTTCCGCGTCCGTGACAGCCCTGTCCTGCGGCGGGGATCATGCCTGCGCCCTGCACGGCACCGAGGGAATGAAGTGCTGGGGCTCAAACTTCAGCGGCCAGCTCGGGGACGGCACGACCCTGGACAGGACAACCGCCGTGGCCGTGTCGGGCATGTCCACGGGAGTGGCATCAATGGCCGCGGGCCTATCTAATACCTGCGCCGTGCTCGACACTGCAAAGGTCAAATGCTGGGGGGACAATGCCCTGGGCCAGATGGGCAACGGCATGACGCATCGCATCACCACGCCGACGGACGTTGCCGGGCTCGACGCACCCGCGACCCTTATCCAGGCAGGGTTTGACATGAACTGCGCGAAGGACAGCAGCAACATAAAGTGCTGGGGCTACAATGATTACGGCGGGCTGGGCAACGCTTCCAACCTGCACACGCAGGCGCCCGCCGTGGTTTCCGGTCTCACAAGGGATGTCCGCGACCTGTCCACGGGCGAGGGTCACACCTGCGCGGTCGTGGACATGGACGGCGACACCATAGGCGGCCTCAAGTGCTGGGGCTGGAACGAGTACGGACAGGTCGGCGACGCTACGACCGTGGACAGGTGGGAGCCTGTTGACGTTTCCGGGATGACATCCAATGTAACGGACGCCGGCGCGGGATACTATCATACATGCGCGCTTGTGAGCACGGGAGGCGTGAAATGCTGGGGAAGAAATACGTACGGCCAGGTGGGCGACGCCACGACCGAGGACAGAAACGCGCCGCAGGACGTAACAGGCCTGGCAGCGGGGGCTGTTGCAGTTGCCTCGGGACAGGATCATTCCTGCGCGCTCATGGCCGCAGGCGGAATGAAGTGCTGGGGCCGCAATGCCTGGGGTGAGCTCGGCAATGATTCGACGACTGACAGCGCGACGCCCGTGGACGTGGTCAGTCTCGCCGGGACGGTGACGGCCATTTCCCTTGGGTCCTGGCACACCTGCGCGCTCATCGAAGGCGGGGCCGTGCAGTGCTGGGGCTGGAACGGCAACGGCCAGCTGGGCGACGGGAGCTCGGACAACTCGCACGTGCCAAAGACCGTCGAAGGGCTGACCGCCGAGCAAGTAGCGGCCGGGTATTCCACTACCTGCGCCCGCCTGGCGGACGGCGGCGCAAAATGCTGGGGAAGCGGTGGATACGGCCAGATCGGCGATGGGACCAGGACATCAAGGTGGACGCCCACGGACGTGGTCGGGCTTCCATCATCCGTTACATCCATCTCCGTGGGAAGATTTCACGTCTGTGCCCTCCTGGACACGGGCGGCGTTACGTGCTGGGGCTCGGACGCGCATGGCCAGATCACGGGCCTGGGCCCCATCTGGCCGCAGCTCGTCACCTGCGGCTGACAATCCTGAATTCTTGACCACTTTGCAGCTGTTCTAACGGTAACGTACCGGAACGGCGATATTCGTGCGAGCGATCGGTGAAGCAATGGCCTAGTGCGAGTCCTGCGCCTCTGCCGCCGTCCACCCTCCGAGGCCGCCGGTCAGCATGGGAAGGACCATGGCGATGTTGGCAGGGTCTTTGTGCACGGCCCGGATGGCCAGGACAACGTGGCGGTTGCGGCGGGAGATGGAAAGCACTCTCTTGCCCTCGTAGCGGATCAGGCGGCCGGGCCTTCGCCTGCCGCGGTTGTCGAGGACGACTTTCACGCGGCCGCCGGAAGACTCGCCGGGGAGGCGGAAACTGCCTTTCATGAGCTCACTGGAGACGAGGTCGATGAGCGCTCTTTCCTGCGGCGACAGATTGTCCCGGCCGACCGGGTCGATGGAGCCCAGCAGCATGGATGAGACCGCGTCATCCGCTTTCTTCCTGAGCCATCGGCGCAGGCGCGTATGCCAGGGGTCGCGCCGCGGCACGGGAAAGGGCGCGGAAAGCTCCATGCGGGCGTGCTCGGCCAGGAACTCCCACTGCCTCTGCGTCAGGCGCAGGACCGTCAGCCCCTGCGTGATGTAGCGGCCGGGGTCCTCCTCCATTGGAAGCGCTTTGAGCCTGCCCGACTCCGCGAGCATGCGCAGGTCGGGCAGGGAAAGGCGGCCGCTTTTTTCATGGACCCTGAAGGGCGCGAACCGGTCGACAATGGACCGGTCGCGCGTGAGCCTGTAGTGCAGAAAGAAGAGCTCCTCGATGCGCTCGCGCCTCCCGGGAGGGCTTTGATCGTAATCTTCGGCAAGCTTTCCGTACATCCTCAGGGCCCTTTCCCTGATTCGCTTCGAGAAATCCTTCGGCCTTTCCGCCGCGCATTCAACGGCCGCTTCATAAACAAGCCCGTGATCCGGGGCGTGGAAGAGCTGCTGCCACCGGATGCCGTGGTCCAGGAGCCAGAGGCGGCAGACGTCCCCCTGGTCCGGGATCCAGACCGTCCCCCCTCCCACGGTCTCCCACGGGGCCAGTGTCGCGGCAAAGAGGGCATTGGGCGGGTCGGACTGCCCGCTGATCTCGCGGCCGTTGAGAACGATCTGTGCCGCAGCCCGGCGGCAGTAGCGCTCCAGCACGCTGCGCTCCTTTCCAGGGTCGCCGCCGGATCGCATAATACGGATCCTGGTTTTTCGGGAGGCTGAAGCCTCCCCTGCCCCGGGGCTGAGCCGGATACTGGTTTTTCGGGAGGCTGAAGCCTCCCCTACCCCGGGGTCGAGCCGGATCCTGGTTTTTCGGGAGGCTGAAGCTTCCCCTGCCCTGGGGTCGAGCCATGCTTCCTTTTCGGGCAGCGCGCCGGGCCGGAAGGTGACGCGCACGCCGCTGTTCTTTCCATCCGATGTTTCAATCACGACCATCTTCGGGTGCGGGGCAAAAGCCGCCAGCAGGCCGATGCCCCTTTCGTCCTCGAAGAAGGACAGGGCCGTGAGCCTCTCCTGCGCGTTTATCTTCGGGTCGAACACGTCCGTAAGATTCTTGAGAGCCGTTTCATCGATCATGCCGCCGTTGTCGGCCGCCACCACGGCGGAGCGTTCCACCTCCACCTCCACGCGCTCCGCGCCCCTGATCAGGGCGGAGCGGACGAGCTCAACGGGGTAGTGAAAGGGCGATCGGAACGTTCGGGAAGGCAGCTTGCGGATCTGCGCCTCGATGTCGATGGAAAGAAAGTCCGGCCCAAGGGCTTCTCCCCTTTCGCCGAGCTGGTCCGACAGCCTGTCCTTCCTGTCCGTCATGCCGCCTCCCCCACCAGGGCCTGCGACGCGAGCCTGCGGATCTTCTCGCCGCCGTCCATCAGAAGAAGCGAGTCCTTCGAAAGCCTTTCGATGAGCTTCCAGGCGGCAAGCTGCCGATTTTTCCCGTAAAGCTCCGCGCATTTGCGGATGAAGTATCCTTTCGGGTTTACGGCAATGAAGCGCTTCGGCCAGGCCGAGCCCCGGAGCAGCGACAGGTTCGAAAGATCCACGTCGCGGTAATTGTCGATGATCAGGCCGGGGCAGCGCTCGGCGCGGATGCCGGCGGCCCCGCAGTCGCCGAGAACGTCATTGACCTTGGCAAGAAGCTCCATCAGCGTGTTTTCTTCGCCCGACCGGTCCGGCATCGGCTCGAGCTCCGAGATCGCGTCGAGGTCCACAACACCCGAGAGGCGGGTCATGAATTTTCCAAAGGCCGCGTTCTCCCTGTCGAGAACGATCGACCCGGCCGTGGCGGCGTCCTTTGCGAGCCCGTTGCCGCGCCTTGCTATAAACAGCCTGCGGCCGACGGCCAGCCTGCTCGCCTGCAGTATCGATATCCTGGCGCCTCCGAGCGTCGGAAGAATCCTGTGGAACCAGATTCCCCTGGCATGCCGCCACATGCGCGGGTTGACCGCGGCGCTGGCGACCATCTGCCCCATGATGTGCTCGGCAAGGCGCCGGTTTTCGACTTTTTCCATTTTTTCAGCGCGCTGCCCGCGGGCAAGAAGGATAATGAGAAGGAAGAGCGCGGCCACGGTCAGCACAAGGGCAACCACGAAAATGATCCGGGCCGTCGTGCGCGAAATGCCCGAGAAAGGCCAGGCCGGGGCCGCGTCCCGCGCCTGCGGCGCTGCTGCGGCGGTCGATTCAGGAACCCGGGCGGCGCCTCTTTCAGCATGTGGACCGGGAGCAGGAACGGCAATGGAAATTTTTCCAGATGAAGCGTCGCCGGCCACGGTCACGAGGGTCGGCGGCAGGGGCCCCGTGCCGTCGGTTTCCGCGGTCTGCCCCGCGACCTCACGGCCGTCCTGATAGCCCGACGCCGGCAGGGGCGTGGCGTCCACGGTTTTCCATCTTCCGTCGTAGTATTCTATCCAGGCGTGGAGGCTGGTTTTTACCCGGCCCTGCTCGCCGACAAGCCCGACCGCGAGCCGCGCCGGCACGTCCATCCTGCGAAGCAGAAGAATGCTCAGGCCGTTGATGACGTCGCAGTCGCCCTTGCCCGCGCCGAGCACAAAGGAGAGCCAGTCCCCGGATTTTTCCAGGCCGCCGTAAATCTTCACGGTCCGGGCCGAATCATCGTAATCCACGAGAAGCCGCGCCGCTTCCACGGCGGCGGCCAGCTTCGTGTCAATGTCCCGGCCGGAAACCCGGGCGACAAGCGACTCGATCGCGGCCGGAAGGGCCAGCCCTTCCGGCAGGGACTTGAGACGGCTTTCACTTGCCATGCCGAGGCTCCCGACCGCCGGGCTTGGCCCGCACCTGTACTCCACGTCCGCGCCCTTGTCGGGAATCGTGACAACCGTCTCGCCGCTGTCTGCGATGCTCGCCGCTGCGCCGGCGCCGGCCGAGCCGTTGATTTTCAGGCTCCCCGCGTCCAGCGCGTATCCGGAAGGCATGGGCAGCGTCGTTTTCCCGCCCGCGCTCAGCCGCAGGCGCACGTCGATGCAACCCTGCCTGCATGGGCCGGGCTTCAGGGTCACGAGGTGCGGTTCCATTTCGCTCCTCACGAACCCGCGGCCGGGATCGTAGTGATCCGCGGTCAGGATCTTGAACCAGGCGGGGATCTTCGGGTCGTAGGCAAGATCCACGGGGTCCCCGGCCGTCCTCTCGCTGACAGCCGCGCCGCGGTACACGGAGGGAATGGTGGAATCGCTCGAAGCAGGCCCGGGGCTGCGGCCGGCCTTTCCCCCCCGGCTTCCCCCCGCGAGCATGGGAAGGTAATCCGGCAGCACGCTGACGGCGAGCACGGCCAGGGCGATGAGCAGGATGAAGATGACATGGTACACGGGCGGCGTGGCGACAAGCTGTCTCCACGCCCTGGCCCCGGCGTCGAGCATCTTGCGGGGCAGGCTCCTGGGAAAGGCGTGCTCCATGTGCAGCTGCACGAGCCTGGACAGGGCGCGGCGCGCGCTCCTGATCACGGTCTGCATGGACTTGTCGTCGATGGCCGCCTTGCGGTTCATGACGACATCCAGGTTGTTGCCGTTGAGCAGGAACACCGGGGCCAGGCCATGGGCCAGCTCGCTGCGCTCCTCCTTGCTTTCCTCTACGTGGGAAAGCTCGTCCAGGAGCACGCCCTCCCAGACGGGCAGCCCCCTTGCCAGCAGCCTGACCGACGGCTTTTCGGCCAGCCCCACGGCGCCCTCGACCGGCCCGTCGAGGAAGCGCAGGGAGATCGGGCCGGGCAGGCGAATGGACCGCGTGATGTTTTTGTCATTGTAGATCACGGGCAGCTTGCTCGAGCGGCGGTTATTCCTGCGAAGATACCTGCAGTAGCGCTTGAGGGCTTGGCCCACTGCTTCGCGCAGCTCGACCTTGTCTTTCAGGACAGCCTCGCGCACCAGCGTGATGCGCGTTCCCCGGCGGTCCAGGCCGCACATGACCTTGCGCAGGTTCATGGAGTCGTCGAAAAGAATGGCCCATTGATCCTCTCCGGTCCGTGACTCGACGATGATCTTGATGGCGCCGAAGCGCAGGACCGACCAGAAGCCGATCCCGTATTTGCCGGCGCTTCTCTTGTCGAAGTCCTTGCTCGACGCGTAGAGCCTGAAAAGATAATTGCGGGCGTGCTCGAGGGACATCCCGGAGCCGTCATCCTCGAACTCGAGGACCTCGTGGTCTTCGGCGGAACGGTACGCCCGAACCCGGATGTGGCCGGCGTTCGCGTCCCGGGAGTTCTGGGCCAGCTCGCGCAGGAAAAACCACGGGTCGTCCCCGTAGATTTTGCAGCCCTGCTGGGCCCATTTCAGAAATTCCGCGGCTTTCATTGTGCTGATGCCTTGCCGTGCGGCTTCAATCTGCGCGGGACAGAGTATACTCTGTCCTCGCTCCATGTCACCGCCGCGGCGGGGCTAAAGCCCCGCACTACCCACCCTGCTGACTGACCGGCGGGGCGAAAGCCCCGCACTACATTCCCGTAGATAATAGTCGGGCGGGGTGCAACCGTCAATAAAATCAATAGCCGGCTTGCATATCGGCATGATAATGATAATTTGTAATTTAATGAAGGGCGCGCCAAGCTTGCCCCGAGTGACGCGAGGGGGCCGCGCCAGCGCGCAGCTGCACGATGTCTGATTGTGCTGCACGCCCCCGGCGTGCCCGAACAGGATGTAGCTGCACGCCCCCGGCGTGCCCGAACAGGATGTAGCAGCACGCCCTCGGCGTGCCCGAACAGGATGTAGCAGCACGCCCCCGGCGTGCCTTAAAGAGGAAATCAAATGAAAATATTAACATTTTTACTGCTGGGAGCATTAACCATGTCAGGGTGCTGCAATGGATCGAAAGAGTGGGGATCGCATCCGGATCTCAAGGAGGCCGACGCGCTGTTTGAAAAGGGCACGTTCGCCGAGGCCCTGGAGGCCTATGAAGAGGTTTACGGGAAAACAAAAAAAGAAAACGTCAGGTGGATGGCCTTCTTCAGGATTTGCGAGTCGCTCACGCATCTTTACCGCTACGGCGACGCGGCGCAGAAGCTTCTCGGCACGCCCCTGCCCGAAAAAATGCCGCACAGGGCGCGCATTCTCATTCTGCGCACCGAGCTCCTGCAGAACTTCCTGAGGCAGTACTCGCACATTCAGAGCAATGACGTGATCGAAGGCGAAGAAGGCGGTGACGTTTTCCGAAAGACGCCGGCAGAGACAAAGGCGGAGATCAGGAAGGCTTATGGGGGGCTGTGGGAAGTGCGCGAAGAGCTTGTAGCCATGAAGGTCGAGGACGAGGGTTATTACATGGACCTGCAGGGCGTGGATCTCGGCGCCTACCCGACCATGTTCGACTACCTGGTGCTGAGTTTTTCCGAGTATTTGCTGAACTTCGAAGCAACACAGATTTCAGACAAGGCCGTGCGCTCGGCCGGCGAGGAGCTGATCGTCGAGTCTTTCGACCGGCCGGTAAACCTCGATGACCCGCCCGCGCTGCTCGCGGCCGGGCTCATGGAGGAGGCCGGCAGGTTCGAGACGAAAAAGCGCGAGGAGGCGGCCGAGCGGTGGAAAGTCAGGCGGCTCATGCTGCCGGTGCGCAGGCATGTATTCGATCTGAAAGACCCGGAAAAGGCAGGTGAAAAGGCAAAGGATATTCTGAAGGGGTGGTTCGAGAGCTTCGACACAAAAGGGGGCGCGGCCGAGGCGGGCTACGAGGCGGCTTCCCTGCTGGCCGAGCGCGAGCAGTACGTCGAGGCCGTGGAGCTGTGCAGTAAGGTCGAAAGCACAGGCAGCGGCACCTACGCAGCCCACGAGGCCATGCTCCTTCGCTCCAGGATACAGGATCCCTGGCTCGATCTCAGGGCAAAGACCGTCATGCCGCCCGGAAAAGGGGCGCTGACAGTTGTGACCCGCAACCTGGA
>JBDRLK010000621.1:0-11729 GCA_043813155.1 Pseudomonadota bacterium
AACAATCTCCCGCTTTAAGCTTCTCTTTCTTTTTTGTTCATCCGCTCCTGCGCCAGGAGAACCCTTTTGGCCTTCGCTTCCTCGATCAAGGCCATGAGCCCGTCGATGTCAGCCGGCTTTTCCACGAAGTCCATCGCCCCCGCCTTCATGGCCTCGATCCCCCTGTCCACGGTGGCGTGGCCTGTCAGCACGATGACCTGAAGGTCCGGATTTGTCCTCATGAGCATCTTGAGCGTTTCAATTCCATCCATCCCGGGCATGAGAAGGTCGAGGATCACGGCGTCGAATTTTATCCTGGCGGCCTGCCGGGCGGCCTCGGGAGCGCCCCCCGCCGTCACGACATTGAGGCCCCTGGCCTCGAAACGCTCCGAAAGCACGCTTGTGAAGTCCTCGTCGTCGTCGACCAGCAAAACCGTTGTTTCCGACATGGGTCATCCTTCCGGCGCCAACGCGGGCAGGGCGACTTTAGTCGCCCGTGCAGCTGCACGCCCTTGGCGTGCCTGTAGCACAGCGGGAGGCTAAAGCCTCCCCTACCCCTGAGCCGGGAGGCTAAAGCCTCCCCTACCCGGGGTATTTATAAGATGGCTTCTATCCGCCCGACCCTGATCGAGGCAGGTGGAGCCGGATGGCCCCCTTCCCGGGATCGAATATTGCTTTCCCCTTCATCTCCTCCATCAGCAGGGAGAGAAAGGCACCTTCATCGTCCGCATCATCCATCCCCGCGGGCCGCTGCCCCTCGATCGTGATCTCGGCGCCGCTCTCGCGCTCGCGCAGGACGACATTGATCCTGTCTCCTGATTCAGACCAGCGCAGGACGATCATGATCCCCTGAAAAACCGCCTGCTTAAAGGGGAGGGAACGTGTTTCGATTTCAACCGGCTCTTGAGGCGGGTCCATTTCCAGCTCCACTTTGCTCTGGTAGGCGATGCGGCGGGTGAGCTCGACGATGTTTTCCACGTCTTCTCCCGCGTTGATTCGTCCTGCAGGCCCTTCAAGGCTGTGAGCGAAACGGTTGAGCCTCTTGATAATGGCCTTCCCGCGCTGCAGGTTCTTCTGAATCGTCCCGTTGACGCGCCTGAGCTTGTCGGGGTCCAGGTCCCCGCCCCTGCCGGCTAGAATGAGAAGATCGGACAGGAGCCCGGAGTTCTCGTTGATGACCGACAGCACGTTATTGATCTCGTGGGAAACGCTGGCGCTGATTTTTCCGATAAAATCCAGCTGGCCCCGTTGAATATCATGCATGCACTTTCACTCCTTACCGGCTCCCTCCCGGGCGCTCTTTACGGCCTGTTGCATTTTCTCTATGAGCTTTTCTATCCTCACCGGCTTGACCAGGAAATCGAACGCGCCCTCCTGCTTGCACTCGGCATAGTCCTCCTCGCAGCGCCTTCCCGAGACCAGGATGACCGCCAGGTCCGGGCGCAGCTTCTTCATGGCCCTGAGCACGTCCTTTCCCCTCGTTCTCTGCAAAACCATGTCCAGGATGACGACATCGAACTGCTTTTGTTTCACGAGCTCGATCGCCTCCTTCCCCGTTGTCACGAAGTCCGCCTTCATGTTGCGAAGCTCCAGCCGTTCGGCAAGCGTGTTGATAAACTCCAGTTCGTCATCCACCACGAGAACGTGAAGACGTTTCATGATCCACTCCCGCTATTCTGTTTTTTTACCGGCAGGGTCACCTTGAAGCTGGTTCCCACGCCTACTTCACTCTTTGTTTCTATCTGCCCCCCGAGCTTCTCCACGATGCCGTAGGTGATGGAAAGCCCCAGGCCCGTGCCGTTGCTCCTGGTCGTGTAGAAGGGCTCGAAGATGTGCGTCAGGTTCTCCTTGCTGATGCCCGGCCCGTTGTCCTCAATGGTCACGGAAACATGATCAGGGCCTTCGGAGTTCAGCGTAATCAGAATCCGGCCGTCCCTGCCCGACTCCGCGAGGGCGTTCAGGGAGTTGTTGAGCATGTTGAGCAGCACCTGCTGGAGCTGGCCGCGGTCGCTCTTGATCGTGGGGATATTGTCATCGAGCACATCGACTTTGATTTCTATGTTCCTGTAATTGGCTTCAACTTCCAGAAAACCGATCACCTCCTTGACCAGGATGTCCATGTCGATTGCTTCGATCTTCACGTCAATGTACTTGGCGAACCCGAGCAGGCGGTGCGTAATACGGCTGCACCGCTCGACGGAATGGAGGATGGAGTCCACGAGCTGCAGCGTCTTGTCCTTGTAGGAAAAGTCATCCTTGAAGGTGGCGATGTCCTTGAGCATCCCCGCCTTCTCGTTGATGATGGCCATGGGATTGTTGATCTCGTGAGCCACGCCGGCCGCCATGCGGCCCAGGGAAGCCATCTTGGCCTGGTACTCGACCTTGTGCAGGACCATGGCCCGATGGGAATCGGCCTCGCGAATGCGCGACACCATGTAGGTGGCCATGGTCATGATAATCAGCACCGTCACGATCATGCTGAAGATCAGAAACAGCCACAGGCCGCGCTTGAGGTTGAACCAGTTGGCAAGGGACGTTGCGGGGTACTTGATGATGATAAGAATGAACGGCGACGAATTGATGTAGGCATAGCCCAGGATGGAGGTCTTGCCGGATGAGCCCCCGGCTTCCCTGACGACCCACTGTTCGGAATAAGGGGGAACGTCGACGTGCGATTTCTCCAGGAGGTTGCCCTGGTTCCGCGACGGGGTCTGCAGGACTCCCTCCCTGTTGATCAGGAACGCCTCGGAGGGAGGCTCGATGTTCAGCGAACGAATCTGCTGCGCCAGGATATCCGAGTCAATGGTCGCCCGAAGAACGCAGGGCTTTCCGGCCCCCCACTTCCTGGCAACGGCAATCACGAAATGCGGGATGTGGCGGTAACCCATGAAGACATCGCTGACGTAGTACCCGCGAATGGTGACCTCGTGAAACCAGTCCTGCTCCGAGTAGTTTTTTCCCTTCAGGTCGTAAGGGCCGACGTAGGAAATCTGTTTTCCGCCGGAGTCGATGAACCCGAGATCCACGATGTCTCCCAGGACGTCCTGCAGGTTTTCGAATATCGCTTCGAGCTTCGCCTGGTCGCCGAGATCCTCAAAGGTCCTTTCTCTTGTGATGAAGGTCAGGGCCGAGCGCCTCTGGGCAAGAAAGAACTCAAGAGACCTCTTCGTCGAAGCGGTCACGTGGCGGGCGCGCTCCCCGACCTCCTCGTGAAGCGCCCGCTTGTACTGAAAGTAGTTCACGAAAGACAGGATGACCATGGGGGACAGTGCCACGACCGATGTGGCGATGACGACCCATCGCCAAAGGAACAGGTACCTTTTTTTCTTTCCGACCTCCGCTCTCCAGGGAGTTTTGAACATGCTGTCCGCCATCGGGTTCTTCTTTTTCGCTTTCCGCTTGAATCAGCCGATGCGTGGATATCCCCGGGTGCATCCTGTTCGAGGTTCCCGATTCTCTCCTACCGCTTGCCGCTGCCGTCGTCATCCTCGTTCATGATTTCCCTGGCGGTGTCGAACTCGCCCGCCTCGGCAAACGTCGCCGCCACGGACAGGTCGTCAAGCTTGCGCTTGTAGGCCTTCTTGACCCTGCCCACCAGGTCGTCGATATCCACGGGTTTGCGCATGTAGTCGAAAGCACCGAGCCTCCTTGCCCTTTCCTCGTCCTTCTCCGTACCGTGGCCGGTCAGGATAATCACCTGAAGGTTCGGGTAGGTCTTTCGTACTCGCCTGAGGACCTCGATACCGTCTATGCCGGGCATCTTCAGGTCCAGGACCATGACATCCGGCTCCTTTTCATCCACGAACGACAGGGCCTGGTCGCCGTCGAAGACGGTATCCGATTCCAGGTCCCGCATTTTCAAGCGTTCGGCCAGGGCGCGCACAAACTCCTCCTCGTCATCTACGAGCAGCAGCTTGAACTTCTTCATTTTATGTTTACTCCTCTTCCTGGTTCGGACCGGCGTCCGTTCCCTCGGCAAGTATCCCGCGCGAAGCATCGAATGCCCCCGCCTCGGCAAAAGAAACGGCAGCGGCCAGGCTCTCGAGCCTTCTTCGCAGTGAAAGCCCGCCGCTTCGGGCCTTCTTTCTCTCCCATGCCTCTTTGATTTTACCAGTAAGGTCGTCGAGGTCAAGGGGCATTTGAAGATCAGCAAAGACCCCAAGCTTCATGCCCTCGATCGACAAGCGCATGGCCGACGGGATGCTCAGCGTGATGACTTCGATCAGCGGGCGGCTTTGCCTGAGACTTCGAAGAAAAAGGACTCCTTCCGCCATCATCTCCTTGAGGTTCAGGACCACGATGTCAATATCGCTCTTTTCCGCGACAGCCAGTGCCTCGCGGGGACACGCTACGGTCTTCATCTCGAATGTTCCCCGCGGTACCCTGTTCGAAAGCAGCTCGACCAGGGGCGACTCATCACTGACCAGCAGCACTCTCGGCGTTACGCTCATTCTATCAGGCCTTCATCGTTCAGGCGGACACGGTCCCGCACCAGACCCTTACCCCCAGCAGCGGATCGGCCTGCTCTTCAGCAGCGACCGTGCCGAACCAGACCCTGATGCCGGGGATGCCCAGCAGCCCGGCATGGGCGCCGGGCCCGGAAGCTTCCACACTCACCCCCAGGACCTCTCTGGCCGCATCATGCTCGTTGGCTTCGGCAAAGGCGACGGCCGCAGCCATATCCTCCAGGGACAGGCTGCGCCTCTCCTCCGGGAAAAGTTGCGCGAGCTCGAGCGCTTTCTCCGGCTCATTGGCCTCGGCAAAGGCAGCCGCGCTCATCCAGTCTTCAAGCATTTTCCTCAATTTCAGTAAAATCGACATTGCATGTTCCTCGATTGATTTAAAAAACTGTTGAATTCCCAACTGACTTTTTTACCCATAGCAAAGTCAGTGCAATATGAATGCCATTAACAACAGGGTGGAATTCAGGTGATTACTGAGGTGGATGACAACCAAACCCGCAATTCGGTACACAATGAAACAATATAAACCGTTTCATTGTGTATCATTCTGTTTGATGCCTTACAGGATCATGCGTTTATTCATAGTATGTAATGATTGGCATGACATTGACTTTGACCTTCTTGATCCCCTTGACACTCTTGACAAGATCTTTCGCCTGCTTGGCGACTGCCTTCTCGCGCCTCATCGGCGCTTCGATTGTGACGTAGGCCGTACCCTCCTTGCACACGACTCGAGCACTGGGGAACTTTGAGATCAGGGCGGCTTCAGCCCCGGCTGCCAGCACCATGTCATCGATGATGCGCCTGGATTCCGGACCAGGCTGAAAGCAGGGTCGGCCGGCGGCATCGACGAGCAGCTCCACCGCGTCATCCACCTTCAGCTTGTCGATATGAAGAACGAAGTCGTACAGGGACGCATCGGCTGTATCGATCCCATAGAGCTGAAGGCTCCACTTCCGCCTCTCTGCATCATCCTTCTTCAGTATTTTCCTCGCCGCGTCTCCTGATATGCCTTCGCGCTTCATCTCCTCCTTTACCCTGTCCTCCAGGTTTGCGATGATGCGCACCCTCATGATGTGGGGGACATCCTTGAGTATAAAATGGCCGGCCAGGCCATGATAGATGACATTGCCGTCCTGCACGGCCTCGAGAAGGGCCTCTCGAATAAAGGCGATGTACATCTCTTTACCGTACGTGAAACGATCGAGGACCGACGGCGCATCGTGCAATGCCCGGACCAGCTTCACTTCCGGAATGTTGAAATGACTCGAAGCTTCAAGAAGAACATCCCTGGAGATGCACTTGTACCCCAGCTTTTCAGCCAGCTTTTCGGCGATCTCCTTACCCTTGCTGTACGAGCCCCTTGAAATAGTAATGATCGACATGTTGCTTTTGCCTCCCTTCCTGCCGTGTCAGGTGCGGCGGCATTGCCGGGCCCTGCATCCAAATTATTAAATACAGCATCGACCTCATCCTTTCAACTATTTTTGAAAAAGTATCGCGCCCTCGTTAAGCTCGTCCTTTGCCGCGAGCTCCAGCGCCCTGTCACAGGGTCCGATTACCGAGTCGACGACCCGGACTTTTTTCCACTTCAGGTACTGGTAATATTCGTCTTCAATGCCCCCGCAAATCACCATGTCAACTCCCTCCGTCAGGATGAAATGACAGAGGTCCTCCGCCGATACCGAGGGCATGACGAGGTTTTTCCTGCCGGTCGCGGACCCGTCCGCGTCCAGGGTCGCGATCAGCACTTCCGACGTGAGATCGAATCGAGGGGCCACATCGTCAAGCTGGATCGTTATCAGTATCTTTTTCATTGTGCGAGCCCGTGCTTTTTCATCTTGCGCCACAGGGTCGAGCGCCCCCACCCCAGCAGCTTCGCGGCGCTGCTGCGGTTGCCGCGCGACTGAATAAGCGCTTCCGTGATCAGGAGGCGCTCGATCTGCACCCAGTCCTGCCCGGCCTCAGGAGTCTTCACTGAAAGAACACCGTCCCCGGCTTCCGACCGGGCCTTGACGGGCCCGGGGGCCCCGCGGCTTTCCGGCTCACTGCCCCCGTGCCCGACAAGGTACTCCGGCAGGTGGGAAAGCTCGATATTTCCCCCGGGGCAGAGGCTCGCCGCATACTCCACGATATTCTTGAGCTCCCGAACATTCCCGGGATAGGGATAGCGTTTCAACAGCACGAGGCTCCCGTCGGAAAAGCCTTCAATATTCTTCCCCAGTGTTTTCCTGAACCCGATGAGAAAATGCGCGAGGAGCAATCGAATATCGGCGCCCCGGTCCCGGAGTGGAGGAATATTGATTTTCACGACATTCAGCCGATACAGCAGGTCATCGCGAAAGAGCCCCTCCCCGACCATGGACTCCAGGTTTCTGTGAGTTGCGGCAATCACCCTTACATCCGTCCTGATGCTGCGGGTCCCCCCCAACGGAACGACCTCCCTGTCATCCAGGAACGTCAGCAGCTTTACCTGGAGGGGCAGGTGAAGGTCGCCGACCTCCGTAAGGTAGACGGTCCCGCCCTCGGCCAGCTGCAGGCGCCCCGGCTTGTCGCGCTCCGCGCCCGTAAAGGCTCCCCGGGTATGCCCGAAGAGCTCCGATTCCAGCAGCGTCTCCGGAAGAGCCCCGCAGTTGATCTTGACGAAGGGGCCCCGCGCCCTGGCTGAAAGCCGGTGTACTACGGAGGCTAAAAGATCCTTGCCCGTGCCCGTCTCTCCGGTTATGAGAACCGATGAATCGGTGGCCGCGATGACCGGCAGTACATCCAGGATTTTCTGCATTGCCGGGCTGTGGCCCACAAGACCCTCGAAACGCTTCGCCGAGGCAGCCTGCTGCACATTTTCATTGCTGCTGAAAATTTTTTCCGTGGTCTCGAGAAGGCCTATCATTCTTCCCCGGCGGTCCGTGAGGGGGCTGGCCGTAACAAGGACGGGAACCAGCTCCCTCGCCCTGGTGATGATATCACCCGAAACCTGCACTTTCCTTTTCTGTTTCAAGGCCTGCTGCGCCGGGCACTGCTTTTGACACGCGCTGCCTCGCAGAATGTACCGGCAATGAACACCCGAAGCCTCATCGATGGAAAATCCCGTCAACGCCTCCAGGGCCTTGTTCATGGCCACGACACGCAGATCAGTGTCGAGTATGGCCACACCTGTCGACAGGCCGTCAATGATCGAACCGACTGAAACATCATGAAGCATGTGCGAACATTTCTCCATCCGTATAACCCGGGAACGGCGCGAGAGCTGAAACGCGCCATTCAACTGCGATTCACCGTACTTGATACTTGACATCTTCAGGAACGTCAACAATTCGAAACAAAGCGGCACGGACCCCGGCAACGGGCTCGCGGCTCATTTAATATTTTTATAGCGATGACATCTTTCCCTGCATCCTCAAGTGTGCTAAATATCAGGGTATGACGGGAAAGAAAAAAAAGAAGAAAAGTGAGAAGGGAATGAAAAAGGTGCGCCTGCTTCTTGTCGACGACGACGAGGACTTTATCCGTACCCTGGGCGAGCGGCTGAGCATGCGGGACTTCGACGTGAAGACCGTCACCGACGGCACGTCCGCGATCGAGGCGGCCCACAGGAAGGAGTTCGACGTCGCGCTCGTGGACCTGCGCATGCCGGGGATAGGGGGCGAGGATGTGCTGAAGAAACTGAAGGAATACCATCCATTGATGGAAGTCATTATCCTGACCGGCCACGGGACCATTGATTCCGCGGTTCGATGCACCCAGGCAGGCTCCTACAGTTACCTGGAAAAACCATGCGGAATAGAGGACCTGTTCGAAGTGCTGAGAACCGCCTACGAGAAGCGCATGAAGAAAAAGCTCAAGCTTCCCGACGAGAAAGTGCGCAAGTTTGTCGGGCTGTCCCTCGTCGAGTCTCCCCTGGGGATGATCATGAGGCTGCGCGACACGGACGAGGAAAAGGACGGCTGATTTCCGATCGGGGGCAGCATGACAAGGGATGAGCAACAGGCGCAAAGACCATGCGGACATCCTGCGTCTCGTTGAAGCCCATGGTGCATTCACCCCCCGGCACCGATGCTCCCCCCGGAATCGTGGTATCGTTAAATTGTCGCATTGATCCATGAATACATGGTGCTCCATGGCCGTCCTGTCGATCTTCGCCTTGATTGCCCGGGGCTGCAGCCTGGACCTGAAGGGCTCTGCAGTTCCCGAAGACGGCGCGGTTGACCATGACCCGGATGATGTCAACGACTCTTCCGACCTTCCTGCGGACATCGATTCACCCGATGCTGTCGATGCCCCGGATGATCCTGAAACCAAAGATGGGCCGGATACCCCGGATACCGAAGATGAGCTCATGGAGCTGCCCGTCGAAGACATCCTTGAGGACGAGTCGTGCGACGAGCCGCCGCCCTGCCCGGCCGGCTGCAGCGGCCACGGGACCTGCAGCGACGGGATCTGCCTGTGCGACCCGGGCTATGCGCCGCCCGACTGCGGGTCCTGCGCCCCCGACCACACGGGATACCCGGACTGCGTGCACTGCGGCAGCCCCGGCGAGCCCTGCTGCGATGGGGGAGCGTGCAGCGCGGGCCTGGATTGCGTGGGCGGCCTTTGCGCGGCCGCCTGCCCCCCCGGCATGGCCAGGATCGGCGCAACAAACATTTGCATCGACAAGTACGAGGCATCCAACAACGGGGGGGCCGCGGCATCGACACCCGGGGCTCATCCCTGGGTCAACATCACGAGGTGGAGCGCGGAAAACGCCTGCCTGGCCGCCTCGAAGCGCATGTGCACAGCGGCGGAGTGGCAGTCCGCCTGCGGCGGAGCCGGCTCCACGGCCTTTCCCTACGGCGCCGCCTTCGAAGCCGGGCGCTGCAATGACATGAACGGGGACCGCTGCATCAAGGACGGCTCCGGGGTCCTTTCCGCGGGAAGCAGGTCCCTTTGCGAAGGCGGGTTCAGCGGGATTTTCGACATGAGCGGCAATGTGTGGGAATGGCTCTGGGACACGTCCGGCGGCAGGTGTGCGCTCATGGGAGGCTCTGTCGACTGCTGCGCCGACTCGACGTGCCTGAGCTGCGCAAGCCTCTCCTGGCAGGACTGCGACCTGCAATGGCCCGGCCTCGGCTTCCGCTGCTGCCTCCCCCTTTGATTCACATTGTTCGCCTGGTGCTGCACGCCCCCGGCGTGCCCGAAAGGAATATCCATGAAAAGAGTGTTTGAAGACAGGAGCGGATCATGCGCGCGAGCAGGGGGAACTCGTCGCAGGGGAAGGTGAACGTTTCGGTTGTTCCGCCCGCGATGGCGCGCGCGCGGTCTAACGGGTAGATCAAGCGGTTGTCGTGGCGAGATAGTTTTCAAGGGCATTGATGAGCGGTGGGAGGTCTTCCGCTACAGTGTCCCAGAGGACCTTTTTATCCACTTCCTCGTACCCGTGAATAAGGCGGTTTCGCATTCCCGCGATCTGCCGCCATGGTATCGAGGGGCAGCGGCTTCGCGTTTCCTCGTTCGTCCGGGCGGCAGCCTCTCCTATAATCTCGATCAGTCTCACGAGCGCGAGCTCAAGCATCCTGTCGTTGCAAAGGTCCTGATGGGATTTGCCTTTCGCGAACTCGACGGCTTCCAAGGCATGGTCGAGCATGTGCCTCAGCCTGACCGAGTCCTCATGCCGCGTCATAATGGACCTCGGCTTCTTCAAGAACTCGGTCACGATAGTAGCGGCTCAGGAATCCGGGCGTGTTGAGGTCCACCTTGCGTCCCAGGATCTCGCTGAGCTCGATTTCCATCCCGGCCATGCGTATCATGCCGACCCTGGCTTCCGGCTCGAACTCCACCAGCACATCCACGTCGCTGCCAGGACCGAAATCGTCCCGCAGCACGGAGCCGAAGAACATCAGCTGCCTGACCCGGTTCCGTCGGCAGAATTCCGCGATTTTATCCGCGGGTATGTCGATTTTCAGCTTGCTCATGGTGCTTCCCTCGAGGTCATATTTTTCATATTATCCATTGATTCTCCTCCCTCGCCTACACATGAAATCACGCCCCAAGGCCTGTCCATGGCCTGGTTCCCGGATGTTTCCATATTATTCTAGCACACTGTTGCCGATCATCCAAGTCCGAAGTAACGGCTACAGGAGGGCCTGCGTTCCAACCTTCGAGCACAGCCTTCATAAAAAGGAAATGGAAGAGCTGCCTGAGGAGGAGTGGGGGAAGTTATCAAAGAGGAATCAGGCGAGATGTTGGTAAAGCTGACAAAGGTCCCCAAAAATTGCGAGAGAGGGGATATAGATGCCGAAAGAAAACAGCCTTTGGGGGCAAATATAAATGCTACGATGTCGATTTTCCTCTCGCGCTTGACCACTCCATACTGCGCAGCCAACTGACGAATGCGGAAATCTGGGATACGTCTTGTCAAATCATCTCGAATTGTAATATTTTGTTTTCGGGCCATCCTCCTGCCTCCTCTGGAAATTGCTGTTTCACAGAGTAAAGCAGGATGCGGTGGCCCTTTTCAACTTTTAGACGGTAGTTTGGTCATGCACTTCATGTCGTGACACACCATGCCGAAGGGGCAATCCACGCTGAAATTGCACTTTCTTCCGGATTTCAGCCAGGAGGGCTTCCCGCGGTCCTGGCCAATGACGTAACACACCGGCTTTCCATCCTGTACACCGCACGTTCCATTGTCCGGGCATTTGACGCCGGCGCAGGGATGGCTGTCTTCCGGAGGCTGCCGGGCCGAGGCCATGCATGGAACGCCTAAAAGAGCAAGTCCCGCCATTATGTAAGCAAGCCGCACTATCAGTAAGTCTATTCTGCAAATGGCTTTGCGGCAATAAAAACGGACAGGCCTGCCTGCCGCAGGCTGAAGCCCGGCGGGCGGCTTATATTGCGCTAATTGATTTTGCATTTATACTTTATTGTAGCTCTGCAAATCATCCAGGTCGCGGCTTCAGGCCTTTCGGCAGCGAAGTGAAAAAAAATGGGAGACGGAAGGAAAAACGCCGGCATCATCCCGCGCCAGCGCGTCATCGTGCTCGTGATCGTGCTATTATCCATGAACCGCTGTTTTCATGTCCTGTGGTGGGAGCAGGATGACGACGACGGTTCCGCGTGTTACGACGGCAGCTATGACGACGACGATAGCGACGATTGTTCTCATTACGACGAGTATGATGCCGAGGAAGACGATCGGTGGTACAACGATGACGACCTTGACGGCCCGGATGATTTCGATGCGCCGGACGGGGATAACGGTCCGGACCGGGATGACGGGTACGAGGACGTGGACCCGGACGACCTGATCGA
>JBDRLK010000622.1:0-8849 GCA_043813155.1 Pseudomonadota bacterium
CTTTCCTTCTTCCTCGACGCAGGAAATCAAGGATCACTGCGCCTCGCTGCCGCAGCCCGAAGGGCATTCCATGGATCCCCTGGACGACCGTCGGTTCAGCGTGGCCGGCAGGGTCCTCGTTATACGGTCCTTCGGAAAAGCCGCCTTTTTCCACATCCAGGACGGCTCGGGGACCATCCAGGTATACGTGAGAAAGGACCACCTCGAGGAAGACGATTTCGCCTTCTTCAAGCAGGTCGACGGCGGGGATTTTATCGGAATAGAAGGCTACGCGTTTTACACGAAAACGGGCGAACTCACGCTCATGGCCGACCGTCTCCACGTGATCACCAAGTCCCTGAGGCCGCTGCCCGAAAAGTGGCACGGCCTGACCGATCCGGAGCTGCGCTACCGGCAGAGATACCTCGACCTGCTCTCGAACGATGAGGTCAAGGAAATATTTCTCGTCAGGTCCTGCACGGTCGCATTTCTTCGTGATTACCTGACGTCGCGCGGATTCATCGAAGTGGAAACGCCCATGCTGGGTGCCCTGAGGGGCGGGGCCGCGGCAAAGCCCTTTGTCACGCATCACAACGTGCTGGGAAGGGACTTTTTCCTGCGGATCGCACCCGAGCTCTACCTCAAGAGGCTGCTCGTGGGCGGGTTTGGAAAAGTCTTCGAGCTCGGCAAGTGCTTCAGGAATGAAGGCGTGAGCACGCGGCACAACCCCGAGTTCACCATGCTGGAATTCTACGAGGCTTACGCCGACTACATGAAAGTGCTCGACAGGGCCGAGGAAATGGTCAAGGAGGTTGAGTCCCGCATCCATGAAAAATTCCCCGCCCTGCGTGAAAAGCGCGGGTACGACATGCAGGCGGCCTGGAGGAGAGAGACCATGTCGGGCGCCATCTGCCGGTTCGGAAAAGAGCAGGGAGTGGACGAGTCCGTGCTTGCCAGCGAAGAGCAGTGCCGTGCCTGGTATGAAAAAACGATCCCGCCCGATCAGAGGAAAAAGAGCACGACGCACGGCGAGATCATCTTTCTCATGTTCGAGCGGCTGGCGGAGCCGAACCTGGGCAGGGAACCGATCTCAATCCTCGACTTTCCCGCCGATGTTTCCCCGCTTTCGCGGCCCAAGGACTCGGACCCCCGGTGGGTGGACAGGTTCGAAATTTATCTCGATGGACGGGAAATCATCAACGCATTCAGCGAGCTGAACGACCCCGCCCTTCAGGCCGCATGCTTCGAGGCGCAGGTCGAAGCCCGCAAGGCGGGCGACGACGAGGCCATGGACTACGATCACGACTACGTCACCGCCCTGGAGCACGGCATGCCTCCCGCCGGCGGCCTCGGGCTGGGTGTGGACAGGCTGGTCATGGCGCTGACCCAGGCTGAATCCATCAGGGAGGTTATTTTATTCCCGGCGCTTCGAACGCAAACGGACAAATAATCGAGCAGCGGGACTTAAAGCCCCGCTGCGCAAGTGGGTAGTGCGGGGGCTTGCGCCCCGCCTGGAAAACATGAACCCGATCATCATCATAATCACGGTCGTCCTGCTCGGCCTCGTTCTCGTGCCCTCGCTGTGGGTCCTTGTGGTCAAGCTGCTCTCCGCTCTGTCGCCGAAGTTCAAATCGAGCATTTTTATAGCCGCGGGCCACCTGAAGGGTCGGCGCAAGAGGGGATTCGTGTCGATTATCGGCATCATTTCGATCTACGCCATCTGCGCTTCCTCCTGCCATGTCATCACGGTCCTGTCCATCATGGGAGGATTCGGCGATGACCTGAAGAAAAAAATCCTCGGGGCCAAAGCGCACATCATCATCGATTCGACGGAGGGGCTCGTGGACAGCGAGGACGAGGTCCTGGAGGCGATCGAGGGTGTCCCTGAAATCGTCGGCGCCTATCCCTACATCGAAGAAGAAGTGATGGTTCGAAGCCCGCTCAACATCTCGGGCGCGGTCGTGAGGGGGTTCAATATCGACGAGGCCCTCAAGGTGACCAACCTCGGGGAAATCGTCGAGGAAGGCAAGCTTCAATACATCAAGCACCCTGAAAATATCCTGAGCGAGGTATACCGCCAGCCCCTCGTCTACGTCAGCCCCCTCGACGCAATCAAGGAATCAAAAGAGTCTGTTCAAGAAAAGGGCAAAGGCCCCGTCAAGGTCAAGAAGAAGGAGAGCGACCCCGGGGGGGGGGAGAGGGACGGGCCGGGCGGGAAGAGGGACGCCGGGGACAAAGACGTGTTCCCCGCCGTGGTCGTGGGCAGGGAGATGTCCAAGAACCTCGGTATCTTCGTGGGGGACGACGTGAAGCTGATCTCGCCGCTCGGAGACATCGGGCCGACGGGCCCGATCCCGAAAATCCGCGTCTTCCGGGCGGGCGCCATCTTTTTTTCCGGCATGTACGAATACGACGCGAAAAACGTCTATGTTTCCCTGGACGTGGCGCGCGAATTCCTGGGGATCAAGGAGGGCGTAACGGGCATCGAGGTAAAAGTCGAAAAACCCCAGCATGTAGAACGGGTGGCGGAAGCCATCAAGGCCAGGCTGAAGGAGTTGAAGAAGGGGAAGCAGAAGCTCCGGGTGAGGCACTGGAAGGAGCTGAACAGGAGCCTCTTCTCGGCCCTCCTGCTGGAAAAGATCGGCATGTTTCTCATGCTCTCGCTGACCATTCTCGTGGCTTCCTTCAGCATCATCTCGACCCTGACCATGCTCGTAATGGAAAAGAGCCAGGATATCGCGGTTCTCAAGACGATCGGGGCTTCGGACGGCATGATCCTGAAGGTTTTTCACTTCCAGGGGACGCTTATCGGCCTGGTGGGAACCATGGTGGGCGTTTCGCTCGGCGTGCTCCTGTGTTTCAGTATCGAGCACTTCGGTATTTCAATTAATCCCGAAGTCCATTATATTGATAAGCTGCCGGTGAACATGGAGCCCGTTGAAATATTTCTCGTGGCGGCGGCATCACTGCTCATATGCATGCTCATCACGCTCTATCCGGCCAGGATGGCTTCGAAAATCAGCGTCCTGGAAGGGTTGCGAAACAGGTAACATCTCAACCTGATGGGCAGGGGAGGCTTTAGCCTCCCTGGTTTCGGGCGACTGAAGTCGCCCCTGCCCCTTGCAGCGTAGTGCAAAATGATTGAACCGACATGAACGCAAAGGATGACATAAGCAGCGGGGACGTCAGCGGCGGGGAAAACCTGGTCGTGGCGGGATTGACCAAGTCCTTCAAGCAGTCGGGCGTGGTGCTCGAAGTCCTGAAAGGCATCAACCTGAGCATCCGTTCGGGCGAGATGGTCTCGATCGTCGGAGCATCCGGCGCCGGGAAGTCCACGTTTCTTCATATTATCGGAACACTGGACAGGGCCACTAAAGGGAAGATCTCCTATTATGGAAGGGATATCTCGAAAATGAGCGGAAAGGAGATCGCCTACTTCCGCAACAGGACAATCGGGTTCGTTTTCCAGTTCCACCACCTGCTCGACGAGTTCACGGCCATCGAAAACACCATCATGCCGGGCCTCATCGCCGGGGCGAACCGGAAAACACTCGAGCAGAGGGGAGTCGAAATCCTGACGCGCGTGGGGCTGCAGGAAAGGCTCACGCACAGGCCCACGGAGCTGAGCGGCGGAGAGCAGCAGCGGGTCGCCCTGGCCAGGGCGCTCATCATGAAGCCGAAAATCCTTCTCGCCGACGAGCCCACGGGAAACCTCGACTCGAAAACCAGCGAGGAGCTCTGCGATCTCCTTTTCAAGCTCAACGAGATTCAGAAGACAACGCTCATACTCGTTACGCACAATAACCTCCTGGCGGAGAGAATGCCGCGCCGGCTTGAAATGAAAGACGGCATTATTATAGAAAAGAATGGAGAACTGAAACAATGAAATGCCTTCGTGAATACCCTACGAAGATACTGTGCATGCTCGGTTTTCTTGCGGCCGCCTTCCTTCTGCCTTCCCCGAGCCCGGCCGGAGGTTTCGAGTACGGCGTGCAGGGCGTGGAAACGGTCGCCAGGTCCGGCGCCAACGTCGCCAAGGTCTCCGGCCCCGAAGCGCTGTACCTCAACGTGGCCGGGATAGGCGGAGGAGACGGCATCAGGATCCTGCTCGATTCCAACTTCCTCCACGTCGGCATCGAGGCGAACCTGTACGGGAACGGGGCGGACAGCTGGAGGATCGTCGGCGTCGGGGAAATGGACTATGTCTCGGTCAGCCACTCCACGGACGTGTACCCGGGGAAAATGAAGATGTTCGCGGCGCCCTACCTGGGCATCACGTTCCCCGTGCCCAAGTTCAAGAAGCTGACCATCGGCCTCGGGGTTTTCGGGCCCGCGGCCCTTGGCGCCTACGACTTTCCCGAGACACTCTCGGTCGAGCACGAGGGATTGCATTACACTGTCCCCTCCCCCCAGCGCTACGACGTGATCTATGAAAACGTCCTTTTCTACTGGCCCACCATCGCGCTGTCCTACAAGCTGACCGAAAGGCTGACGATCGGGGCCGGCTTTCAGTGGGGCATCGTGAACTTCGAGTTCACGCAGGCCATCAACAACGGCACCGTATCCACGCCCACCTCCTACATCAACGACACTCTCTGCTCCTACAACGCGTGGGACTGGTTCGTGCCCGCGGGCGTTTTCGGCTTGAAATGGAACCCCATCGACGAGGTCGAGATGGGATTCAGCCTGAGGGTGTCCGACGGAATCGAGGCCACGGGAGAGGTGGTCGCCACGTCGAACATGTGGAGGCGCGACCCCGACGACCCCACGCAGCCCGACCCCGACAACCCTACCGTGTACAGCGACGACCCTTCCCTCACGTGGATGGACGAGGAGCCGTACAAGAGGCCCCAAGGCGGCCTGAAGCTGGCCTGGCCCACGACCGTGTACCGGTTTGGAATCCGCTACAGGCACCCCAACAAAAACGCGCCCGCGAGCAAGGGAAGGGTGCTGTACCCCTGGGAGAGCGAGATCTTCGACATCGAGCTGGATTTCTTCATGGAGCAGAACCATGTCGTGGAAAGCATGGAGCTGCAGATGAACGGTTACATACCCTACGGGTTGGGCGCGGGTGAAGCGGTGCCGTTCAGGCCGAACGAAGAACACCCGGAACTGGCCGGTAAAGTAAAGATAAGAAGAAACTGGAAGGACACGATCTCGGTCAGGCTCGGCGGAAGCGTCAACCTGCTCAAGGGCGCCCTGACGATCAACGCGGGCGCGTTCTACGAAAGCCCCACCGTCGACGATGAGGATGTAAGGCTCGACGCCATGAACACCCAGCGATGGGGCGTCAGCTTCGGCCTGCAGGGGCGCTATTTCGAGATGAAAACAAAGAAAAACACGGTCGGCCTCGAGATCGGCCTGTCCTATATTCACTTTTTCTACCCGGACATACACAACGAAAACGGTAGGATAAACCATCTTACCTACCTGGACGTGCCCGGCACTGTTATCAACAACGGCGATATCAACTTCTCCCTGGATATTCTCACGGCAGGCATAAGGATAACGGTGCTTTAGAATCGAAAAAGGGGGCGACGGGCGCACCATGCAAGCAAGCTACCATATAGTCCTGACGTTCGTAAGCTTCATCGCGAACCTCTCCCTGGGCCTGGTCATCCTCTCGATCAACCTGAAAAACAGGCTCAACAGGATCTATGCGGTGTTCGCCTTTGCCGTCACGTGGTGGGGCCTGATGAAGCTGGGGCAGGCTTTCTCGGAAACTCCGGAGAGGGCGTTTCTCTTCTACCAGTTCTCCGCCCCTGGCTGGTGCCTGCTGCCCGCGGTTTACATCCATTTCGTGGCCGTGTTCATCAAGAAGAATATTCCCGTGGGCAGCAGGTATTCGATCCATGTCCTGTACGCGATCTGCATCATCTTCGCGGTCCTTCTCTGGCCCGGGGGGGTCATGCTCCAGGGTATGGTAAAGGAGGCCTGGGGCTTTACGCACGTTCCGGGCCCGGTCTACCGCTATGCCTTTCAGCCCTTTTTCCTCATCAGCTTTATTTACGCCACCATCGAGCTCATCAGGTTCGCGCATCGCACTAAAATCCCGGCGGAGAAAGCCAGGGCCGTCCTGCTCACGAGCGGAACCATGGTCCCGCTCGTCGGCGGCGCAATCACGAACATGATCCTGCCCAGCTTTGACGTGCACGTGGTCGAGCTCGCCCTCCCGCTCACGACGGTCAATGCCGCCATCATCGCCTTTGCCATGATCAAGTACAAGTTTCTGGCCATCACCGTGGAATACGCCGCCAGCACGATCATCAACACCATGGGCGACTCGCTCATCGTCCTGGACCTCGATGGGAAAATCATCCTGGTCAACCCGGCCACCATGGAGCTCCTGCGCTGCGGGAGCGACAGGCTCATGAGCCGGCACATCAATGAAATCGCGGGCGGCAACATCTTCAATAAAAAATTTCTTTCCGACATAAATCAAAAGGGAATCGTGAAGGCGGAAGTGCGGTACGTCGACCGCAGCGGCGAGAACATACCGACGAGCATGTCCGTGGCCGCGCTCAAGGACGAGCATGACAGCACCGTGGGCTACGTGTGCGTGGCCAAGGACATCCGCGAGATCAAAAACCTCATCGACCAGATCGAGGAGGCCAAGAAGGAGCTCGAAAAGCTCTCCGTCACCGACCCCCTCACGGGACTTTCCAACAGGCGGCTGCTGATGATCAAGCTCAAGGAGGAGTACCTCAGGGCCAGGCGCTACAGCAAGCCCTTCTCCATTGCCATGATCGACCTGGACAGGTTCAAGGAAATCAACGACCGCTTCGGCCACAGTGAGGGGGACAAGGTGCTGCAGGTCATGGCGGAAGGGATCAAGGCCAACGTGCGGGGCACGGACACGGTGGGGCGCTACGGCGGTGACGAATTCGCCGTCCTCCTGCCTGAAACGGACAAGGAGAGCGCCATTCGCATGACCGAGAGAATCAGGACAAACCTGCCCTACGACAAGCTGCCTGAAGAATACAGATTCGTCACCATAAGCCTCGGCATTTCCACGTATTCGTCCGGGGCCGAACCGCTCGGCACGGAAAAGCTGCTGAAGCTGTCCGACCACGCGCTCTATCACGCCAAGAAGCTCGGACGCAACAGGATATGCCACAGCGATGAACTGGATGAAGAGGACCTGATCTCCTTGCCCCCCTCGGTTCCGCCCGACAAGCCAGGCGACTGAAGTCGCCCCTACCCGCATCGGGTAGGGGAGGCTTTAGCCTCCCGCTCCTCCCGTCGGGTAGGGGAGGCTTTTGCCTCCCTGAGTCCAATCGCACCCCTGACGACGATTTCCGGTTGCGCATGCGGACCAAATCCTATAAAATGATAAGTACAATGGAAAGACCGAGCAATAAAACAATACCCATCCTGGCCCTTGCCGTGCTGTGCGCATGCGGCGGCGCGAAAACCGACCTTTGGGACCCGGAGCAGCTTTTTCATGAAGGCGATGCGCGCGACGCGGCCCAGGATCATCACACCGAGGCCGATTTCATCGCGGACACGCCTGTCGAGGTCGCGGACATTCCCTTTGAATTCGACCTTGTTGACACATTCGACCTGCCCGATTTCCCGGAGGTGACCGAGATTCCCGACATCCCCGACCCCTGCGATCTTCCCTGTGACGACGGCATCGCGTGCACCGAGGACCTGTGCGATCCCGCCACCGGGTGCCTCAACGTGCCGGTGCACGAACGGTGCGAAGACGGCATCGGCTGCACCGACAACTGGTGCGACGTTGCGGCCGGCTGCATGACCGCCCCGGTGCACGAACGCTGCTCCGAGGGCATCGACTGCACGGACGACCGGTGCGACGGGGACGCGGGTTGCATGCACACGCCCGTGCACGAGCGCTGCGACGATCGCACCGACTGCACGGACAACTGGTGCGACCCGGGAGCCGGCTGCGTCTTTCCCCCGGTCCACGAGCGATGCAACGATGGTATCGACTGCACCTTCGACCAGTGTTTCCCGGGCGAAGGATGCAGGAACACGCCGGTCGACAGCCGCTGCTCGGACGGGGTGGAGTGCACGCTCGAGCGGTGCGACACAGCGGTCGGCGCCTGCACGATCCAGCCCAGGCACGCGATGTGCGCCGACACGATCGACTGCACGGACGACATCTGCGACCCGGAGGAGGGCTGCGGCAACCGGCCCAACGATGACCGGTGCCTTCCCGGCGAGCGCTGCGACCCGGACTGCTTCGGCTGCATTCTCGACGTGGCGCCCACAGGGCGGTTTCTCGCCCACTCGTCGAGCAGCCTCTACCAGGTGGACCCCGGCGAGCCGGACACCCTCTACGTGGGCGAAATCCTGTCCGCGAACGTAACCGACATCGCCGTGACGCCCGACATCAGGCTGTGGGGCGTAACCTACGGCTATCTCATCTCCATCGATTACTGCACGGGCGAGGGCACGTTCGTCGGCAACGTGGGCTCCTCGTCGCTCAACGCGCTCGTGGGCGTGACCGACGACACGTTGTACGGGGCCGACGGCAACGGGAACCTGTGGAGGATCAGCGCCTCGACGGGCGAGGGCACGTTCATCGGGAATTACGGGTGGGGCATCGGCTCGAGCGGCGACCTTGCCTACGGGCCCGACGGCAACCTGTACGCCAGCGCCACGTCCAGGGCCTATCCCGGCCAGGACGTGCTGCTTCGCGTCGACCCGGACACGGGGGTGAGCGAGATCGTTGGACCCATCGGGTACTCCACCGTGTACGGGCTCGCCGTCCTGGACGACGTTCTTTACGGGTGCACGGATTCCGGCCAGCTCATCACCATCGACATGGCCACGGGCCACGGCACGCTCGTCGGCAGCCTTGACGTGGGTTTCTGGGGCGCGGCCAGCCCTCCGTGACAGTCGTT
>JBDRLK010000623.1:0-3164 GCA_043813155.1 Pseudomonadota bacterium
CAAGGTGTGGTTCGTCGAGATCAACACCCTGCCTTCCGGAGCCGAGCGCAACCTGCTGATAGGCTCCTATTTTCTTCTGAAGAACTCGACGAGCTACTATTACATCGTGGGCGGCGGCGAGATCACGTGGTACCCGGAGTACGAGATCGACCTGGGCTGGACCATGGAAGAGCCGCCCGAGGACGTGGAAGAGCTGCGCGTGGCCGGGGACGCGGGAGGCGACGGCATTTACAGGCGCGATTACTCGCACGGCATCGTGCTCGTCAACGCGTCGGACAGGGAGCTGTCCACGGACATAGGACCGGGCACGTACCGCGCGGCCGCGTTTTCCGGCGGCGGGGTGGTGAGCGAATCGGGCGGCATGCCGTCCTGCACGCTGGCGTACGAGGGATCGTACACGGGAAGCGTATCCGTTGCGGCACGCTCGTCGCTCATTCTCCAGGTCGAGGCAGGCCCTCCCCCGCCCGGCGAGGAGCCCGTGGACCCGCCGGCGGACGAGGACGGCGAGCCGGCGCCCGACCCGCCGCCCGACAGCCCGGCCGAGGCTGTTGCCGAGGGCGCTGATGCCGCGCCCGACGCCACGACCGACGCTCCGGCGGACACGCCCACGGACACCCCGGCGGACGGAGCAGCTGACGCGGCGCAGGACAATGGATCGGACCCCGGCGAAGATGACGATTCCGACAGCGGCTGCGGATGCGCCGTGGTGAGGTAGAACAGGCATGAAAATGAACTTGCCCCTATTACAGGATCGGCTTGTGCGTCACGAGGTTTTTTGCCGTTGATGAGGAGACCGACTGCCCGCCGGAATGATGGCAGCGGGCGGTGAACGGGAGCCTGAAGAGGCTGTGTCGCAATTGTAGCTGCGCCCCCTCGGGGCGCCACATACGGGCACGCCAAGGGCGTGCAGCACCAACATGTTGTATGACACCCATCAGTCATAGGGGTTGCGACACAGCCTCTAAAGCCTCCCCTACCCGGGGTAGGTATGTGAGCAGCGGCTACTCGACCTTCGGCGGCAGGAACGGGGCTGCATCCGTGATCGGCTTTCCATCCTTCTCAAGGGCGCCCAGAAGAAGCTTTAGCTCCGGAACGTTGGGAAAAACCTTCAGGGCGAGCCGGCAGGCGGCAATGGCGCCGTCCACGTCGCCCCTTCTCGCGATAACCAGGCTCCGGTTGTAAAGCAGCCACAGAAGGTATCGCCCTGTCTGGCTTTCCGCGGCGCACCATCCTATGTCGGAAACGAGCTCCTCCATGGTTTCGTTGGTACTGCCCGTGGCGGCCTTGAAATCCTTGATCGACACCGGCTGGGGAAAGAACAGGAATCCCGCTCCCTCGGGCACCATGTAGGGAAGAAAATCATCCGGGATTTCAGGGTAGGGCTCAACGTAGACCGCGTGGCCCAGCGCCAGGTAGGCAATGTCCGAGGACTGCAGGTCGCCCGACATGAGGTACCCGGTAATAACCCTTTTCATTTCGCCCGACAGTTTGGCGGCCTCGGAAGCCACGCCCCTGTATCCGAGAAAGGGAATAGCGGTGTAGGTCAGGCCCGGCCTGGATACGGTCACCTTTTGATCATAATAATTGAGAAAGGAGGTCGAGTAAAAGCTGGAAAACACTTTTGAGAAAGGTTGATACGAGTCCGTTGTGCGCTGCTGCAGGAAAAACATGGCTCGCCCGGGGCAGTCCGAAAGATTTCTTTTTGCCTCGAGGGCCGGGACGTGCTGCCCGGCGGCGGAAGCCACGAGGCCCAGCAGGATGATGATGGCCAGGATTTTTCCGTATTTGAGCCTGGCGGCCGCCGCGAAGAAGCCGCAGGCGGCGATGACCAGCACGACAAGAACGATCATCATGTAGCCGAACACGTCGGGGTTGTTTGTGTCGAAGGGCATGAGTATCCGGCTCAACATGGAAATCGCGGCCGTCAGCGCCACGAGCACACCGAAGGGCAGAAGGTTCTTTTTGCGCAGCAGGAAATAAAAGCCGCCGAAGGCGATAAAAGGCAGCACCATGCCCGATTCCCGCAGAAGCAGATACAGGGACTGCGTCCCCTTCTGCGTCATGATGCCCGTTTCATGAGCGGTAACGGATTTCTGATAGACCTTGGCCGAGAGCGTCCAGAGGACGTCGCCCAGCGTTTCTATCCTGCCCATGATGATCGTGGGCGAGACGCTGCCGCGGATGGGGACGAAAACGTAGACGAGGATGCCCAGGAAGAGCACGACGAAGAGCACGACCAGTTTTCTCGGGGCGGCCCGCCACCGGACGAGGACGGCCGATGCGCCGAGCGCGGCTGCAAGCGGGGGGAGTACCAGGATGGAAATAAATGGATGGTTGCACAGGGAGAGGGAAAACACGAACAGCGCTCCGAGCATCCACCTGAAATTATCGTCCCGTTCCTGAAGCGCAACGTTTTTGTCCTCCTCCCTGGGGGTGACGAGGAAGCAGCAAGCCATCCACATGACGGCGGCCAGGAGAGCCGCCTCGAGGCTGTAGACTTCAGCGTGCGTGGCCTGATGGATCCATGCAGGGGAAAGAGCAATCGGAATAACGGACAGGGATGCCGCGACGCAGGAGAAATTTTTTCCCGCGCTGAAACCAACGGTCATGAGCCTGATGCATGCGAGCATCACGAAGAGCAGGGCGGCCAGCGAGCAGAAGGTCGAAAACAGATTCAATCTCACGGCCAGGTCGCCCAGGGGCAGCAGGGCGAAGAGCTTTCCCGCTGCTTCGTACAGGGGATGGCCCGGAGGGTGCGACAGGCTGAGGCTGAAAGAGGAAGCGGTGAACTCCGGCGAGTCGAGCCAGTAGGGGGAGGAAGGAAGCAGAAAGATGTACAGCGCGGCAATGAGAAGAAGGACCGCGGCCGGCACGAGCTCGATTGTTATGAGCGCCCGGAGTTTCGACATTGTGATACCCGGCGGAAACAGGCCGTTATGGAATCACTTTATACCATTATCGATGATTTTACACCACCATGATGTGGCCGAATGCCGCCGGAATGTCGAGTGCCATATTTTTCAGTTGAGCGGGAGGCTGAAGCCTCCCCTACCCGACGCGGACAGGCTCTGAAGCCCCGCCCGTAGGAGTCACTCAAAAATTATTTCACCTTCTGGACGCCGATCCATCCCGCCTGGCTGCGTTGCTGCACCCCATCCCTCCTC
>JBDRLK010000624.1:0-21093 GCA_043813155.1 Pseudomonadota bacterium
AGCTACAGGGCAACCATAGGGCTGGAGAAGAAGCCTGAGTTTTTATGCGCTGATTGGATTCTGGGGCAATTCAGAGAAACCAGGGGAGAGGCTATCGAAGCTTACAAGTGCTTTGTCAATGAAACATCATGTATGGAAATGCCGACGAAGGAGGTAAAAGGTGACATCTTTTTAGGGGATGATGCTTTCATTGAAGATGTAAGAGGAAAACTCGCGTGTACCGATAAAATAAAAAAGGTTGCACGGATTCAGCGCATGGAATCCCGGCCAGAATTATTTGAGATATTTCAGGGTACGGCAACAAAAGCTCAACGCAATGAGAAGATATTCTTGGCTCACAAAAGATATGGTTATACTCTAACGGAAGTCAGCCGTTTTCTAAAGATAGACCTATCGACAGCCAGCAAAGGCATGAAATTTCTTCATGGAAAAGGGGGGTAAAATTCAAGATTCAAGGCCCGGCCCCCTCCTTAACCGCCAGGAGTCTGATTCGCTTGCTGATTGATTTTTTCAGGGGATAAGCCCATTCGAACTTCTTCAGTCCAATGTCGAAGCTGAAACCGGCGATGGGCAGCGGCGGCGCGACCGAGAAATCAGCTTCCAGGGCCCATCGGGTTTGCACAGCTTCGTCGGGCAGCTTGAGCGTTTTTGAGCTCAGTACGCTTTTTACCTCGTCAACAGCTTCCTTGTCGAATATGGGGTGGCCCGAGGGTTGATAGATAGCCACGTGCCATCCGCCTTTCCCGTCGAAGTCGAGGTCCAGGATGAGCCGGATGGTTGTCGTGAACATGCCCGATTCCTTCATGTCGTTGTAGCCGTCGAGCACGCCGACGCCCGTTTGACCGAGCTGCGGGAGGTCATCTTTTCCGTCAGGAAGTTTTCCCGGCAGGGTTCCGCTCTTTCCGTACTGCCTGGCATTCTTCTGCCACTGTTTGGCCCATTTGACGGCCGCCTTTTTCATGGAGTTGATCTGGACCTCGGCGAAATCAGGAGTCCATTTGTCCTCGAACTTGAGCCTCATTCTTGAAATATTGTAATCGTAGTTTGCTGTTTCGATGTTGCTCTCCGCCTTTATGTCGCTGAACAGATCTTCGAGCATTGTATCCGGGCCGGACGGCACGTCTTCGTGCTCCCGGGGCATGTCCACGGACCTGGAAAGAACAGACGGGGACAGCTTGAAAATGTCAAACTGTAATGCAGGCGGCTTTTCTTCTTTGGCTTTTTCCTTTGCTTGTGGATTTATAACCGTGGGCTGGGCCAGGGGTGCATGGTCGCTTTCCAGTGGTTCTTGCGGCAGCAGAAAAGGACCTTTCTTTTTTTTTGATGGGCGCTTTTCCGGGCTTGCCGGGTCGGACGGTGGCGGGGAGCTATTGCTTGTTGTGTTTTCTGAACCGGCTGTTGTGGGAGCCGGAGCGTGAATAATGCGGATGTCGAAAATTCTCTCTTTTTTCGACGCCTGCTTTTCAGGCAGGAGACGGAGTGAGGTCCAGAGTAAAAGCCCATGCACAAGCATGGACACAAGCAGAAATGGCAGGATACGGTTCACTTCAGGTACAAACAGAACATAAGTTTAAATATTCCCAACGCCAACTATGAAAATATTTCATAGAAAAAGGGGGTAAAATTCAATATTCAAGGCCCGGCCCCATCAGATAACCCCGGAGCAGTGGACGTGGTGGAGGATGGAGCGGTTGTTGTCTTCGTCGCATTCGTGGACGGCCACTTCCTCGCCTGCGTCCGTATCGTCGGCCACGGCGTAGAAGTTGAAGTCGGTCAGCGTGCCCATGTCCACGGGCACGTCCCACGCGAGCACCACCCTTTCGGACATGCCGGGCATGAGCACGTTTTCCGTCCAGGCCACTCCGATGAGCAGGTTGTCCTCGGCAGGATCGTGCAGGTAGAACCCGACGGGGATGCCGGCGGCCACGCCCGCGCTTCCCTGGTTCATGACCCTGACGTAGAGCGTGTAATGGGGCGGGCACAGGTCGGTGTCGGCGCCCGGGTCGACGGCAATGATATCAGGGGCATTGAAGGCGCCCTCGCGCAGGATGTTCTGCCTGAAGTTGTTGAGGTTTTCGATCTCCCAGTTTCGCTCCACTCCGCTCGTGGGCGGTATGGTCCCGTTGTCATTGACGTTGGTGACGTAGTAGGCGTGCTGGTTCCATATGGGCCTGGAGTTGACCCACCTGTCCTCGATATCCGCGTACACGTACACGCCGTGCTCGTCGCCCCTGAACCCGGCGCGGCAGACCTCGCCGATGCACGAGAGGCCGAAGCCTATGCAGTCCCCGTCGCCCGCGCACGCCCCGCCCGTGTAGATCGGATCGGACGCCGGGCATCCCATGACGGCGTAGTTGTTGATGCCCATGACGATTTCCGTGTGGAAGTCCCCGTCCGCGTCGGCGATGACGGGGTACTCGTAGGCCGTGCCGCTCTGCGAGGCCACGGACCAGATGACGTCCCCGGTCACGCCGTCGTACACGCGCGTAAAACACTCGTCCGAATATGCGGCTTCCGCCATGCCGTCGCCCTCGAAGTCGAAGATCGACGAGCCCGTGACGTTCGATGAACGGTCCTGCGAAGGCTGCGTCCACAGGATCCCGTCCACCCTGCCGGAGGCGCACTCGCCGCCGTCCCGCCCCACGGGTTCGGCCAGGCAGTCGGGGTCATAGATCGTGTAGCTGCCCAGACCCGCGCCCGCGAATTCCGCGAGCGTGTCGCCGTCAAAATCCGAAATGGTCGGCGGTCCTCCCACGCCGCCCCCGGGCTGTGTCACGGGTCCGAAGACAACGTTGCCCTCGATCGTCTGGATCCTGGCCGTTCCCGACGAAATTACGGCCACCTCGGGCGCGTCCACCACAACGATCCATTCCAGGGGCACGTCCATCAGGTCGGCCACGGCCGTCCTGCCCTGCGCCAGCGCCGCCCCGCTGAAATAGTCCTCCATGAAAAAGTCCTGAAGCGCCGGGTCGTAGCCGTACACGCCGTTGCCCGTCACGAACTCGGGCGAGCCGTCCTCGTCAACGTCCGCTACAGTGGCCACCAGCCCTTGGGCGTAGGCGATGTAGCCCGGCGTTGGGCCGAGCAGGCACCCTTCGCTGTCATAGAGCCGGCCGGAAAAGACGATTTCCGGTACGCCGTCATCGTCGAGGTCGTGGATGGACACGCCGGCCCAGCTTCCCGCGCCCGTCGTTTCAGGCGTCCTCGTCCCGTCGTCACTGCACGCGGCGCTGCGCCACAGCCGCAGGAACTTTCCTTCCCCCGGGTCATAGTAAAAGGCCAGCAGCCCGCCGTCCCAGGCCTCCGTGACGATCTCGGGCCGCGTGTCGCCGTCGATATCGCCGGCCGCGGGCGGCCCGATCGGCCTCGTGCGGTCCGCCTCGTCCTCGTTGAGGCTGAACAGGAGCTCGCAGGTCCGGCCGTCGATGATGCGCAGCACGCCCGGCTGGTTATAGTAGGGGTTCGCCGTGGGGAACGTGTTGAAGGCAATGGACGGCGCGATGGTGTCGGGATTGTCGTCGAGGTTGAAATCCGCCACGATGAGCCCGAAGACCTGCACGTGCGCGGGCGTCAAATCTCCCTCCGGCGGCTCGTTGTAGGAGCACTGGAAGGCCGGCGTAAAGGGGCTGACCGGCACTTCGTACGTGCAGTCCTCGCTTCCGGGCATGATGGGCATGCAAAGCCCGATCGTTGCCTCGCAGTACCAGCCGTCCGGGCAGTCCTCGCTGTACATGCAGGGGTCGCCGGGAGCCGTGCATCGCGAGAAATAGCAGAGCTCGCCCTCGCCGCAGCAGATGTCATTGCCGGCGTCGTCCGTACAGCGCTCGTTCTCCCCGCAGTCGATCCAGCACGCATCGTCGTCGCACGTTTCGTCTGCGCCGCAGCAGCCGTCGCCGCAGACCTTGTCCCCGGCGCAGCAGGAGCCGGCGTTGCAGACCGCGCCCTCTTCGCAGCACTCGCCGCCGCACAGCGGCGCCGGGCAATCGGTGCACGCCCCCGCCTCGCAGTGCTCGATGGGTCCGCAGCAATCATCCCCGCAAACCTTGTCCGTGGGGCAGCACGCGCCGGCGAGGCAGGTTGTACCGGCGGGACAGCACTCGCTCCCGCAGGGCGTGGAGCCGGCCGGGCATTCCGGAACCTCCTCGGCGCAGAAGCCGCCCGAGCAGACGAGCCCGTCCTTGCAGTCTTCTTCAGTCACGCAGGGGTCGCCGATATCCCCCTTCTCCTCTCCATCGTCCACCCTGTCGCCGCCGCAAAACTGCAGCATGAGAGTGGAGATGAAAAACAGCATACTGATTAAGGTAAGCTTGATGCGCATGTGCGATTCCTTGAATAGTGTTGCCATGATGTACTATAAACCAAGTCGGCCGTTTTTCAAAGGCTGAAAGCTGATGGGCGGAACGGGAGGCTAAAGCCTCCCCTACCCGCCCGGGGTGGGGAGGGCCGGCGGGCGGCAGCCCGCCCTTATACGTTCAATACCCGGCGGCGGCCGGGCAAAAGGTCATCGATGATCCGGACATTGCTTTTGACCGTGTTGTTGAGGGAGCGCTCGAGCAGCTCCTGGAACGCATCCGCGCTTTCCCTGAGCGTTTCATAGTAGGCCTGCCTGTCCGAGGAGTGAACAACGGCGGGGATGTAGCCGCCCCGCAACAGGAGGATGTTCATGATCAATCTGCCTATTTTTCCCGTGTGGGAGGCAAAGGGGAATATTCTCATGAACCTGTAGTGGATCACGGCGGCCCTGGCAATAACGTGCATCTTCTTTGTCTCGCCGCTGTTGGCCCACTCGAAGAACCCCTTCATGGTGTTCTTCATGTTCTTGGACGAGAGAATTTCGTGGAAGTACATCCTGTGGATCGGGATCTCCCTGCGGTACTTGATCTGCGCCGTCGATGCGGCCCCTTCGCTGGTGAAGATGTTCTGGAGCTTCCTGAGAAGCTCCTGGTTGATCATGAAATTCCTCTTGGCCGCGATGGTTTTTATAAATTCAATGGCGACCTTGTGGTTCCTCACTTCGTTGTACAGCGGCTGGAGGCTGATGTCAGAGACAATCTGCACATTGAACGCATCGGTCAGATCCGCACCGGCCAGCACAATTCCATCCAGGGCGCTGTCATGGAATATCCATGACATTTCCATTTTCCAGTAAAAGAACTGTTTCTTTTCAGCATCCAGTTTTTTCAGCAGCCTCGTGTGCGCAACCATGCTCTTGTCTATCTGGGAAATGGTAGAGGATTTCATTATATGGTGAAACCTGAGTTTAAAGTTGTTAGTGCTGCTTCTGCGTTAAAAATTAGGGAGATAAATAGTATAAAAACGAGATTTGTCAACCCACATCCCTGGAAAACGCCTTGAAACAGGGCAAATTGGCAACCAGTCCCAGAAAGCCCTTTTAGAGCCAATGTCCGCTTTTCGCGAAATCCGTATCTTCGGGCGGCGGTGGCGGATAGCTGAAAGCTGATTGCTGATGGCTGAAAGCCGAACAAAAAGCAGAAAGCTTCGGCTTTCTACTTTTTGTTCTGCAGATGCGTGATGAATGCGGGAATGGAGGCCATCTCTTCGCTGATCTCGATGTCGCCAGGGTCTTCACCGATCGGCAGATCGATCTGGCTCGCGCTCGTGATGCGCCGCACCTTCCTGCCATCCCCGACCATAAGGCCTGCCGGCCTCGAGCAGGCCGTGTTTCTGATCGGCCTCCCGGCCGCGCTTGCGCGCTTCATGCCGCCGTTCCCATCCTTGTCAAAGCCCGTGGCGATGACGGTCACGTACAGCTCGCCATCCAGGTCCGGGCGCTCGACGAGCCCGGGCTTGATGTGGGCTTCGTCCGTGGCGTACTGGTGAACGGCTCCCATCAGGATCTCAAGCTCCTCGCTGGTGAACTCGTCCCCGTTGACCGTGATGTTGACGAGAGCCCCCGTGCAGCCCTTGATGCAGTCGTCCTCGACGAGCGGGTTGGAGATGGCTTCCTCGATGGCCAGGGCGGCCCTGTCTTCGCCCGAGGCGTGGCCCATGCCCATGAGAGCCCTTCCCTTGCATTTCATCACGGTTCTGACGTCTTCCATGTCGACGTTCAGGATTCCGGCGAACTGGACGATGTCGACGATCCCTTTCACCGCCCGGTGCAGCACGTTGTCGACCATGGCGCGGGCCTTTTTGAAAGCGAGCTTCTTGTCCTGCTCCAGGATCCTCTGGTTGGGAATCACGATGAGGCTGTCGGCGAATTGCTCCAGGAGCCTGATGCCCTCGTCCGCGACCTTTGACTTGAGCGACCCCTCCATGTCGAACGGCTTCGTGACAACGGCCACGGTGAGGATGCCCATTTCCCTGGCAAGCTGGGCAATGATGGGCAGCCCGCCGGTCCCGGTGCCGCCCCCCATGCCGGCCGTGAGGAAAAGCATGTCGAGGTTTTCAAGCTCCTTCTGGATCTCTTCGAGGCTTTCCTCGCACGCTTTCTGGCCCTTTTCAGGGTTGCAGCCCACTCCGAGCCCGCCGGCGATCCTGTCGCCAAGCTGAATCTTCTTCGTGGCCTTGCAGAGGTCCAGAGCCTGCAGGTCCGTGTTAGCGGCCATGAACTCGGCGCCCTGAAGGCCTTCTTCCAGCATGTAGCTGACGGCATTGCCTCCGCATCCGCCAACACCGAGAACCTTGATTCTTGCCTTTGGTTCGTAAGAACTCATGAAAAAATCGCCTGCCATCGCTCTCTCCTCCTAGTTGGTGTTTACATGATTTCCTTGATCCAGTCGCCTACCGCGGACCAGACACTTCTTTTTCCACCGCTGCCGCCGGCCCCGCTCCGCGCTCCCTTTTTCATGTCCGTCTCGGGAAGCCCCCAGAGCGGGCCCGAGTCTTCCGACGCGTACTTGATAATGCCCACGGAGGCGGCATACTGCGGGCTTTCCAGCACGTTCGACATTCCGCCCAGGCCGTAGGGCCGGCCCCGCCTCACGGGCAGATCGAGAATTTCGTGAGCCAGCTCGGGAACGCCCGGCAGAATGCTGCCGCCGCCCGCGATAACCACGCCTGAAGCCAGGGCGGGCAAGAGCGTGCTCTGCTGGAGCGCCCTGTAGATAAAGTCGATGATCTGCTCGACCCTCGGTTGAATGATCTGGCACAGTGCTTTCCTCGATATTTCCGATTCAGGCCTCCCGCCGACCATCGGTATTTCAATCGTCTCGTCTTCGTCGACATTGTCGACGAGAGCGTTTCCGTGTTTCTGCTTTATGCTCTCGGCGCTGGACATGGGGGTTCTCAGCCCGACGGCGATGTCCCGCGTTATGTGGGTGCTGCCGATGGGAAGCGTGGTCGTGTACATGACGCTGTCGTCGATATAAATGATGATGTTGGTCGTTCCTCCGCCGATGTCGACGAAGGCCACGCCAAGCTCTTTTTCGTCGTCCTGGAGCGTCGCGATGCTGCCGGCAAGATGATCGTGCACGAAGGCCTCGATCTCGAGCCCGCTTCGCTTCACGCACTTGGCCAGGTTCTGAAGGTTCGCCGTGCCGGCGGTGATGAGATGCACTTTGGTCTCCAGCCTGACGCCGCACATGCCCACGGGGTTCTTGATTCCGTCCTGCCCGTTGACGATGAATTCCTGGGGCAGGATGTGAATGACGCGCTGGTCGTTGGGAAGCGTTACGCTGCTGGCGGCCTCGAGGACCCGATCGATGTCGTCCATCTCGACTTCATTTCCCCTGACCGTGACCATTCCCGTGGAGTTGCGGCTCGTCGTCTGGCCGCAGACCGTGACGTAAATGCAGGAAATGTGGCACCCCGCCTGCTGCGATGCCTGTCCCACGGCCTGCTTGATGGCATTGGCCGTGTTGTCGATATTGACAACCATACCCTTCTGGAGCCCCTTGCAGGGATGGCTTCCCACGCCTATGTACTCGATCCCGGAGCCACTGATTTCAGCCACCACGGCAACAACCTTCGTGGTTCCAATGTCAACGCCGACTATGATGTCTAACTTCTTTTGCATCCTCTTGCACCCTCTTGCAACACCTGCCTTCCGCCAGGGATTCAGAATTTCAAGGTCTCAAGGCTCCTCCGCCAACGCGCCCGCCTGCCTCCCGGGGGGGTGGGATCTTTGGCCTGCATACCTCTATCATGTATGCCATAAACGAAAAGGACAACGCAAATTTTAGATGAACTATTTTGGTTGATTTTACCGGGGGAAAAGGGAGCCTTCGGCGGGCGGTTTTCCCGTCGACAGCAAGGGCGGCGCGCCTATTCTTCGACCACGACGATCTCGCCCGTGAACTCGACGCTTTTCAGCTCAAAGGTGACGGCCAGGCTGATGGAGTCGAACTGGTCCGCGGGCTCGTAGCACTTGCCCGTCCTGCACTCCTGCCAGCTGAGGCAGTCATCCTCGCCGTCGCAGGTCACGTCCGTCAGCCCCTCGCCCTGTGCGTCGATGTCGGCGTGGTTGGCGAGGATCTGCTGGATGGTGGTGGGCGAGATGTCGCCGATCTCGTCGGCGAACTCTTCGAGCGCGTCCTGGAGGTTGCGGATGGGCACGTAGCCTCCCAGGAGCCCCTCCTTCATGGCGCCGTTCAGGTAAACGCCCGAGCCGTTGTCCTCGGGCGACGTGGTGACCGAGGCGACCAGCTGGGCCTGCTCGATTTCCAGCTTCAGAGCGCTGTCCTGGATGTCCAGGTCGAGGTTGAAGCGGTCCGGGTCGCACTCGAGCTTGCCGGCCCGTATGCTGCATTTCGTGAAAGAGATGAGCGAGGCTTCGATGTCCGACGCGCTGGTCAGGGACCGCGAATCCACGTCCATGGGCTCGGAGCCGCTGAAGTTGTCCTCTGCGTTCTCCGGGTCGTCGGTATCCAGGCCCAGGTAGCCCTTGAGCTGGACCGTGGGGTCGGAGCTCGTCACGCTCGCCATGGAGGTGACCTCCACGTCGAGGAACCTGAAAACGACCAGCATGCTCCCGTCCTGGATGTTGTCGTTGATGGCGCTGTCGGCGTCGAAATCCTCGCCGGCCGCGTTTTCAACGGCCGCCAGGATCTCGCTGAGCCTGTTGTCCACGCCGTTGTTCCCGTCGGGGATGCACGTGCCGTCCGTGCACTGCGTGTACACGCGGTCGAGGTTGAAGCCCTGGTCCGTTGATCCTATTTTCATCTGGCTGACGACAAAAGACGTCTCGTATGGCGCGCCGCAGCCTTTGCAGGTGTCGTCGACTGTGTCCGTGGACCCGTCTCCGGAACCGCCGTTATCGCTGCAGGCCGCCAGGCACAGGATCCCGAAGGCAATGAGGAGGCACTGTACTGTCTTCATCATTATTCTCCTTACTTCTAAAAAAGGTTCTTGCCTATTATATATTGCAATTCCCGGCATTGCAACTTAATAATAAATTAGCTTTCAGCTTTCAGCCACCAGCTTTTTTCGGCTGGCTGCAGTTTGCTCCGGCCGTCTGTGGAAGCTCGCTGAAAGGAAGGGCCGTGGGGGAGCAAAGGGCCATATGAACATTCTACTGTTTTCGCGCAGGACCGTCTACGAGACCGCCGTCAGGGATGTCAGGAGCGGGAGGCTCAAAAAGCTCATCCAGTGCGGCCACAGGTCGGTAAAGAGCCTGAAACGGGCCCACACGGAGCACCAGAGGACGCTCGAGCATGTCGAGGCGCTGCTGGGGAAGCTGGGATTTTCCCACAGGCTCGTCTATGACTTGAGAGGCGTCAAGGCCGAGCGGTTCGACCTGGTCATGACCGTTGGAGGAGACGGCACGGTGCTGTACGCGTCTCATCACGTGGCCTCGGACCCCCCCATGTTCGGTGTCAACTCGTCGCCCTCGACTTCGGCGGGCTATCTCACCTCGGCCGACAGGGGCAACCTGAAGGAGAAGCTCCTCAATCTGCGGCAGGGAAAAATCCGCAGATCAACGCTGCAGAGGCTCACCGTCGCCCTTGACGACGAGCTCGTCCACGACAGGGTGCTCAACGATGTGCTCTTCGCCTCGCACTGCCAGGCCGTGCCGGCCAGGTACTGCCTGAGGATAGGCCGCATCGAGGAGGAGCAGATGTCCAGCGGCATCTGGATCGGGCCGGCGGCCGGGAGCACGGCCGCGATCCTTTCGGCCGGGGGCCGGAGGCTGCCGACGGGGTCGAAAAAGATACAGTTCGTCGTAAGGGAGCCCGTGAGGAGACCGGGCTGCAGGCTGACCAGCGGCGTGGTCGGGCAGGGGGAGAAAATTGTCATCCTTAATAAATGGCAGAGGGCGAAGATTTTTGTCGATGGGCCCCACCACAGGGCGCCCGTCGAACCCGGCCAGAGGATCACGGTGCAGGCGTCCGACTCCCCCCTTGTCCTTCTCGGGTGGCGGCGCCGCTAGGTGAAAAATTTCTTATGGGCCTTTTCTAAGATTGATCTTTGGTATAATATCAAACTCCTGTGATTGAAATTTCGTAGTGCGGCCCCTGTCGCCCCCGGAGAAAAATCGCGGCCAATTGGGGCCTGTCTCCCGGGCGACCCGCGATACAAGGTGTTGCGGCCAGGGCCGCGAACGAGCGGGGCGCAAAGCCCCGCACGGCATGACCGACATGAACGAATCCAAAGAATCAAGCCAGGGAGTTACGCTGAAAGGGGAAAACCTGTCTCCGGGGACCGTCCTTGCCGGAAGGTTCAAGGTAGAAAAGTACATGGGAGCGGAAATCGTGGGCGAGAGCTACCTGGCCAGGGATGAGAAAGAGGACAGGCAGGTGGCGGTCACGATTATTCCGTCCAGGTACATAAAGGGAAGCAACATTCTCGAAAAGGTCAAGTCGGAAATCAAGACGGCATCGAGAATCGTTCACAAAAACCTGCTTACCTGCTACGGCATGGGGAACCTTCCGGACGGTTCCCTTTATGTGCCGATGCAGTACATCGAGGGCCAGAAGCTTTACTCCATTCTCCAGAAGCGCATGCAGAGCGGGAAGCTCTTCTCCCTCATGGGGGCCTACAATCTCATCGCCCACCTTTGCAACGGCATGGACGAGATCCACAAGACGCGCCTGCATGGAAGCCTGAGCCCGTTCTCGATCAGGATTTCGTCGGCCGGAAGGGTGAAAATAGCCGACCTGCCGCTCTCCAGGCTGTATTACCTGCTTCCGACAATGAGAAAACAGATCCCCATGTACGTGCAGGGCTTCTGGGCGCCGGAAATCATCACCAAGGCGGGGCTGTTCGTCACGCCGAGGGCGGACATCTACTCCATGGGCACCGTGCTGTTCGAGCTGCTCACGTCCGAGCTGCCCAACGAGGACAATGTTTCCGTCACGGCTCACAGGGAGGACATTCCGGCGAGCATCGACGAAATCGTGGCGCGCTGCTTCGACCCGGACCCTTCGGCGAGGTGGAATAACGTGCTGGCGCTGAAAAGGGCGCTGTTCAACGTGGCCAAGGAGCACGAGGAGGAAGAGGTGCGCCGGGAGGCCGAGGAGAAGGACGACGACCTGCTCATGGATTTCGAGATCGACATCGACCAGCCCATACGAAGACCGTCGACCGTGCCCCCGCCGGTGCGCGGGCCCCTCAAGCCCGCCGCCAGGCCCCTGCCTTCGCCGGCGCCGGCTTCAGCCGCAGCGCCGCCCGCGCCCGCGCCCTCGGCTCACCGCGAGCCTCAGGACAAGGCCCTGTTTTCAGCCGATGCCGTGACGGGGGAGCGGGCATCGCCGGCCGCCGGCGGGCCGGAGCGCAAAACCAAGGGGAGCAAAATCAACCTGGATGAAATCCTTCACTCCATGGAGGACCAGGACGCAGAGAAATGGATGGTCACGAAGGACGGAATGGACCACGGACCCTTCCGGACGCGCGAGGTCGTTCAGATGATCATGCGCTGGGAGGTGGAAGGGCAGCACGTGATCCAGGACCTGGACAAGGGCGTGCGGATCAAGCTGCGTGAAAGCGAGGAATTCAAGGAGATCATCGAAAGGGCGAAGGTTGAAAAACAGCGCAAGGAGGAGACGGAGGCGCTGGAAAAGAGCGAGAAGGCGGAGAAACGCGGAGGCGTGGCCAAGATCTTCATCGTGCTGGCCGTCGTGGGCGGGCTCGGCGTGATCATCGGCGGGTATTTCATTACCAGGGCCGCGGTCAGCCATTTCAGCGGCGGCGGCGAACAGATCGACCTGGCGGAAAACATCAGCATCGACATCGGCAAGGGCGGCATTGTCAAGGACTCAAAGAGGAAGGGCAAGGGCAAGCGCAAGGGCGGCGGCGGCGGCGGCGGAGCCGGGGGCATGAGCTATGACGATTACATGGCCCAGGGCGTGGAAATGGGCAACGTGGACAGTGACGGCGGGCAGGTCCAGCTCGGCCAGGGCCAGATCAACGCAACGATGTCATCACAGGGGAAAAAGCTCTACTCGTGCATCTATGCCGAGCTTCGCAAGGACAAGAGCCTGAAGAAGGTGAGCCTCAAATTCGCCATCGAGGGCAAGACCGGCTCGGTCATGGGTGTGTCGGTTACAAGCGGGGGCAGCAGTGAACTGCAATCCTGCGTATCCTCGAAGATGAAGGGTATTAAATTTCCCACCTTCAGCGCCCCGCGCATGGGGGCCACGTTCTACTTTAACGTGGGCAACTGAAAAGGCTTTTAATGCGCACGTTCTCGAACAGACATAGACTTGCCGGTGCGGTTGCGACCGCCTTGCTGGTTTGCGTGCCCGCGGCCTGCTCCGCGCGCCTCATCGGCGAGCTCGACGAGCAGGAGGCCAACAGGGTCGTGGCGGCCCTGGAGCAGGAAGGCATCCACGCGCGGAAGGTAAAGGAAAAGAGAGGCAGAGACATCACCTGGGTGATCAACGTGCGGGAGGAGGACAGCGCCGATGCCCGCAGGGCCCTCCAGGAGGCGAACCTCCCGAAAGCCAGGAGAGAGGGCCTGGCCAGGCTCGCCGAGTCGGGCGGAATCATCCCCACGGCCGAGGAGCAGCGCATCAGGAAGGCCGCGGCCATCAGCGAGGAGCTGACCGGCACGATCGAAAGCTTCCACGGCGTGCTCGAGGCGAAAGTCCTGATATCGCTTCCGGAGCCGCAGGCGTTTTCAGGGCTCGAAGAGGAAGACCGGCCGGAGAGCACCGCCTCCGTGCTCGTGCGCTTCAGGGAGGAAAAGTCCTTCAATGTCGAAGACATTCAGCGCCTCGTTTCCGGGGCCGTGGCGGGGATGAAGCCCGCGAACGTGACCGTCGTGCTGAACGACGAGGGCGGGAAACCGAAGCGCGGCAAGGCGGCGGCCTACAGCAGGATCGGCCCATTCCTCGTTGCGCCGGGATCGAAGGGAATGCTGCTTGGATTCATTATTGTCCTGCTGGGCAGCAATCTCCTGCTCGCGGCGATCGTCGTCGCCGGCGCCTATCGGTTCATGAAACGGCGGAAAAAGGGAGCGGCAGAATAACGTGTAGTGCGGCCCTTCAGGGCCGCCTGTATCGATGTGATCGTGGCGGGGCCAAAGCCCCTGCACTACCCAGTTCTGCTGGGCTGGTGTAAGAAATATGTGCCCATGCTGAAAAGTATCCGGTGGAAAGTCGTTGCCTCCCTTCTCCTTTCTGTTTCTATCCCCATAGGCGCATCGATCTATTTCTTCAACAAGGGCGTCATAAGAGCCTACTCCGTTGCGCTCAACAAGGAGGTGGAGGATGCCCTGCGAACGAGCGTGGAAGCACAGAGAGACGTGTTCAATCTCTGGAAGGAAAAGTTCAGGCTGACCGCAAAGATGCACGCGTCGGGAAGGGCGCTGGAAGCGGCCGTGCTGGACCCCGACCGCGAGCATCTGGCCCAGGTCCTTTCCCTTTACCTGGAAGAGGAGCAGTCGCTCATCAGCGCCGCGGTTACCGACGAGAACGATGAGGCGATAGGCTCCAGCGCGAAGGACACTGAGGCATTCCCGGATTCCGAGTGGAGAAAGATGGACATCACCGTTCCCGTCATGTCCGAGGAGAGGACCGTCAACCTTGTCGAGACGTACGCGGTGAGGTGGGAGCCGTTCCGCAGGTTCGACGGCTCGGGCAAGACCCTGCAGACGTTCGAAACATCCCTGAGGACAAAAGAGGACATCACCGGCCTGTACAACAGCGTGTATATTTTCCTCGTGGGCTGCAGCGTGCTCATCGCGCTGCTCATCGCCTCGCTCTACGCGCGCGGGTTCAGCCTGAGGATCAAGAAAATCGCCCGGGCCGCAGCCAGCGTGGGCAAGGGGAATCTCGACATAGCCGTCAACGACGCGTCGGGGGACGAGGTGGGGGAGCTGGGAAGGGATTTCGACAAGATGGTGCTGGAGATAAGGGAAAGCAGGGAGAGGATCAATTACCTGCAGAAGGTTTCAGCGTGGCAGGAGATCGCCAGGAGAATCGCCCATGAGATAAAAAACCCCCTCACGCCCATCCAGCTGTCCATCCAGCAGATGAAGAGCAAGTACAGCGGCGACGATGAGCAGTACCGGAAGCTGCTGGAGGACTCGGCCCAGATCGCGCAGGAGGAGATAGACGCGCTCAGGAGGCTCGTGACCGAGTTTTCGAGCTTCGCGCGCCTGCCGGGAGTCAAACCCGCGGCCTGCGACCTGTGCGAAACACTCGGGGAAATAGTCGGAGGCATGGAGACGCTGTGCAGTGACAAGGGCGTTGAGCTCGAGACGAGGTTTCCCCGCGAGGACGTGAGCGTGAAGCTCGACAGGATGATGTTCAAGAGGGTGGTGGACAACCTCGTTATCAATGCCCTGGAAGCCATTGAGAGGGCCGGCGGGAAGGACGGCCTCATCGTGGTGGAAGCGGAGCCTGCCGGGGACGGCCGGAAAGCCGTTATAAGAATCATGGACAGCGGAGAAGGGATAAGCGACGAGGACCGCGGCAGGATATTCCTTCCCTATTTCACGAAAAGGAAGGGGGGTACGGGCCTGGGCCTGGCCATCGCAAAAAAAATCATTCTCGAGCACGAGGGGAATATCGAGCTCACCGAATGCAGCGCGCGGGGCGGCGAGGCGGATAAAGCCGGCCTGACGGGCGCCTGCTTCACGATCGAGCTTCCGATTATCCCCAAACGTGGGTAGGGGCGGCTTCAGCCGCCATGAAAACGGAGGCCTGAAGGCTCCCCTGCCCGGTGTCCGGTGTATTGGTCGGAAGGCTTCAAGTTCCTGCGTCAATGGCGGTGTTGACCGATATGGCGTTTCATGGTAATAACAGGGGCAAACGTGTGATTGGAGCGGGAAACAGGTAAGCTCATGTTGGATGACGACAAAAAAGAAAGGATGATGAAGGCCGAAGAGCTCTCGAGCATGTTCTCGGTGCCCATGCGCACGATCCTGCGGCTGGCAAAGGAGGGGAAGGTCCCGGCGATCAAGATCGGGGGAAGGTGGAGGTTTGACAGGGATGTCATCGAGCGATGGATGAAGGATGTTTCATCCTGCAGGGGCAGGGGAAAAATCCTTGTTGTCGACGATTCCCCTGATGACAGGCAGACGCTTCGCAGGGCCCTCGAAAAAATGGAGATCGAGATTCAAGAGGCGGCTTCCGTTAAGGAGGCCATCGACTGCCTGGAAAAAGTGAAGTTCGATGCCGTCATGCTCGACCTGGTCTTCGGGCATAACCTGGAGGGCATCGATGTCCTGCAATGGCTCGGCCGCAGGAAGATGGCGATTCCCGTGGTCATTGTCACGGGCTTCGCGGAAACGGACTTTCTGAAGGACGCCTTGGTCTACGGCACGTTCGTGGTCCTGTCCAAGCCGTTTCTCAGGGAGCAGCTCGATGAGGCCGTGGCCATGGTCATGCGATGGAGGGATTTCAAGTAGAAAGCGCGGCCTCGAAGGCTCAGGCGGGCCATCGAAACAATGGACATTAATAACCATTCGGCAGCGCTTACGGGCGCCTGTTTCGCGATCGGGCTTCCGATTATCCCCAAGCGTGGGTAGGGGCGGCTTCAGCCGCCCTGAAAACGGGAGCCTGAAGAGGCTGTGTCGCAACCCCTATGACGGATGGGTGTCATACAACATGTTGGTACTGCACGCCCTTGGCGTGCCTGTATGTGGCGCCCCGAGGGGGCGCAGCTACAATTGCGACACAGCCTCTGAAGGCTCCCCTGCCCGGTGTCCGGTGTATTGGTTGGAAAGCTTCAAGTTCCTGCGTGAATGGCGGTGTTGACCGATATGGCGTTTCATGGTACACGTTGAAAAATCAACGCTGATGACTGAAAATAACCATAAGGACCGGATGATGAAGGCCGAGGAGCTCTCGAGCATGTTCTCGGTCCCCACGCGCACGGTCCTCAGGCTGGCGAAAGACGGAAAGATCCCGGCGATCAAGATCGGGGGAAGGTGGAGGTTCGACCGGGACGTCGTCGAGCAGTGGATGCAGGACGCCACGTCCTACAGGGGGAGGGCGAAGGTCCTGGTCGTCGACGACATGCCCGGCGATCGCCAGACGCTTCGAAGGCCCCTCGAGAAAATGGGGCTCGAGGTCAAAGAGGCGGCAACCGTCGAGGAAGCCGTCAAGCGGCTCGAAAGCGAGACGTTCGACGCAATCATGCTCGACCTCATGTTCGGGAACGAGCCGGAGGGCGTCAAGGTCCTGCAGTGGCTCGGCCTGCAGAAAAAGGCCGTCCCCGTGATCATTGTCACGGGCTACGCTGAAACCGACTTCCTGAAGCAGGCCCTGGCCTACGGCACGTTCGTGGTCCTGTCCAAGCCGTTTCTCAGGGAGCAGCTCGATGAGGCCGTGGCCATGGTCATGCGATGGAGGGATTTCAAGTAGAAAGCGCGGCCTCGAAGGCTCAGGCGGCCATTCGACATAATGGACGGCAAGTAAACACATATAAAAGGAGGACTCATTATGGCAAATGGAGACGACGGTCCGACCGGCGAGATGACCGAAACATTGTGGAACACGATCAAGACCAAGACGTGGAAGGATGGGGGATGGAAGGACGGGGTAACGACCAAGTACCTTTATCCGGCCGCCAACGGCACGGACTTCAAGGCATGGTTCAACTTTGCCGCCAGCTCTCCCAAGCAGCTTAAGCTCTACATGGATCAAAGCGTGTTCAACCAGCTCAAGCTGTGGACCTTCAGCTCCCAGTACAGGGCCTGGGTCGACGGCCAGGACAACCAGTACAGGCTCAGGTGGGAGTACACGCTCGGCAAGTGGAAGGTCTTCTGTTTCCAGCTTTGAGAGCCTATCCGAAACTCCATCCTGGCTTCGGCCGGCTGCAAGCCCGCCATGCTGGGTCATGCCTCCTCGACGTATTGTTTCACTAATACGCCTCGTCGGCCTTCCTTGCCTGGCGGGCTTTCGCTCGGCCTCGGGCCGGCGGAGCGAGTTTTCGGACAGGCGCTAAGCCGACTTTCCTTTCCAATCCGCCGCACAATCCGTTGTCCGTCTTGATTCCCGCGCGCAAACAATGTACATTCAATCCCTGAATACCGGGGAGCCGAAGAACGCCGTGCTCATCATCATCAACAAGATCCTCTACGCTGTTTTTACGATCCTCGTGGCCCTCAGCGCGCTGAAGGACAGGAACGACCGGGTCCTGGCCTGGCTCGTGGGCTGGGTCTTTCTTTCGGCCAGTCTTCTCACCGCGTCCAAATGGCTGCCGAGAGACCCGGCAGGCAGCGATGCATGGAATGTACTCGTTTACTGGATAGGGGATGCCCTGATTTTTTCCTGGTACGCTGCCCATGCGTTTGCCTGGGACCGCTACAGGGGTAACAAACGCGCCTGGCACTGCGCGATCGCTATTGCCGTTGGATCGGCGGTCCTCCTTGCAGGGTCCATCCTGTATCGCAAGGCGCAGTTCGACGCCGGCGGGGTTTTCCTGGGCTTGCTGGAGAAGCACGTACGCTGGACCATCCTCCACGCGCTCAACATCCTGGCCGTGTGCGGCGCCGTCTATCACCTGGTCCGGTACATTCTGAAGCAGAAGGTCGGGACCGCCCATCTCGTGCTGATGTTTTCCACCTTCGGCTGCCTCGTTCAGATTGCTTTTACCATGAAACTTGGTATAATCATCGACCTTGACCTGTACTCGTACGGTTTGCTCGTATATTTAATCGCGGGAGTCTGCATCTATGGATATCGGTTCTTTTGGCAGCGTGTCTTACGTCCTGGTGATGCTGTTCGTCCTGATGGTGATCCTGCTGATATGGAAGCTGGCCCTCCAGCGGGACGTTGAGAAGGACAAGGCGGAAGAGAAGGGGAAGCAGGCTTCGAGGTCCCGGGAGGATTTCAAGAAGGCGCGCAAGATGCTCCACGACGTGCGCGATTCGCTGGGCCCCATCCTGATGTACACGGACGAGCTGGCCGAGCTCGGCGAGAAGCTGGGCGAGCCGCTCCTCAAGGAAATGTCCCAGGCCATAAAGATGCAGTCCATGTACGCGGCCGACGTGTCGAAATTCAGCGTGCGCTCGACGGCCTTCGAGGTCGGCGACCTGCTGCGTTTCCTCTGCTCCTTTCATTCCTCCCCCATGCCCGACGGGCTGAAGGTAAGGTTCAGCGGAGACGACCGGAAAAAGGTCGTCAACGGAGGCTTCGTTTTTGCCTTTCGCATGTTCGAGAACCTTATCAGCAACGCGAAGAGGGCGGCGGAGAGCGCGGGAGGGGATGTGATCGTGGAGCTGGAGAACAAAGAAGTGAGGATAACGAACAGGCTCGACGGGCCGCCGCCGGGCGAAGAGATTTACGGGGAGGGCGTCACGACCAAGGATGAAAAGGATGGAGCGGATTCGGGCCTGGGGCTGGCCAGCGTGCTCGAATGCGCCTCGGAGCTGAAAGCAGGGGTGAGCCACGAGTGCAGGGACGGCGCGATAACGTTCAAGGTGGCCCTCGAAAGCGGTGAACAATGAAGAGCAAAGTCGCAGTCGTTAAAACAAAGCCCGGCCGGGTTCTCGATGATATCGCCACGGCCTTCGATCTGGCCGGCGCCGGCTCGTTCCTCGATCTCTCCGCGCCGGTCATCCTCAAGGGGAACATTTCCTGGCACAACCCGTTCCCGGCGGCAAATTCGACGCCATGGCAGATCGAGGGAACGATCAAGGCCCTGCAGGCCATGGGGAGCGAAAAGATCTGCGCCGTGGAGAACGACACGGTGGTTACCGATCCGTACAAGGGGGAGAAGCTCCTGAAGTTCGACAAGGTGTTCGACAGCTACGGCATCGAGGTTCATTACAACTGCGATCCCGACGACCTGGAGTGGTCCGTTTACCGCCCCAGGGCGAGGATGAGAATCCTGGACAGGATTTTTCCGGAAGGGATAAGGATCCCGTCGTTTTTCAAGGGGAAGAATATCGTTCACCTCCCGACGCTCAAGTGCCACATCTACACGACGACGACGGGCGCCATGAAAAACGCATTCGGAGGCCTGCTCAACCGCAAGCGCCATTATACCCACTCGCACATTCACGAGACGCTGGTCGATCTCCTGGCCATCCAGAAGGAGATTCACAGCGGCGTCTTCGCCGTGATGGACGGGACGGCGGCCGGCGACGGACCGGGGCCGCGGACCATGAAGCCCATTTACGGCGTGGACCTCATGCTGGCGAGCGGGGACCAGGTGGCCATTGATGCGGTGGCGGCGAAAATCCTGGGGTTCGATCCCATGCAGATCCCCTATATCGCCCTGGCCGACGAAGACGGCCTGGGCAACGGGAGGCCCGGGAACATCGAGATCGTGGGCGAGGACGTCTCGGACCTGTGCCTGCGCTGCCGGGTGGGAGACAACCTGGCCTCCATGGTGGGGGACATGCTGTGGTTCGGTCCGCTCAAGGGGATGCAGAAAGTGTTTTTCCACACGCCGCTCGTGTACCCGTTCGTGTTCGGCTCGTTTGTCTATCACGATTACATGTGGTATCCCGCGTTCGGCAAGCGCGTATGGAAGGAGTACCTGAAGACCGAATGGGGCAGGCATTTTGAAACGTACTGAGCCTCTCGCGCTGCTGTAGTGCGGGGCTTCAGCCCCGCCGGCTGCAGCCTTTCTACGAGCGGCCCGAAAGGGCCGCACTACGGGCCGTCGGCCGCAGTGGCGTTGTAAAATGAAAAAGTGTTTTAGCAGGGAGAACGGCAGAAATGGAAAAAATGGTCATCATCGGCGGCGGGCCCGCCGGGCTCACGGCGGCCATTTACGGCGCCAGGGCGAACACAAGCCCGCTTGTTTTCGAGGGGTTCCTGGCCGGCGGGCAGCTCATGGAAACAACGGAGGTGGAAAATTTTCCAGGCTTCCCCGACGGGGTCAAGGGGCCCGAGCTCATGAAGCTGATGCGCCGGCAGGCCGAGCGGCTGGGCGCCAGATTCATCACCGAGGACGTTACCGGGGCCGACCTGCGCCCGAAAGAGCACGTTCTGCGCTACAGCCGGGGGGAGGTGAAGGCGCGGACGGTTATTATCGCGACGGGGGCAACGGCGAAGAAGCTGGGCCTCGAGGGCGAGGCCGAGCTTGCCGGCCGGGGCGTGAGCTGGTGCGCCACATGCGACGGGTTCTTTTTCAGGGACAAGGACGTAGCCGTCATCGGCGGTGGTGACGCGGCCTTGGAAGAGGCTTCCTACCTGGCCGGATTATGCAGGAGCGTCAAGATCGTGCACCGCCGCAGCGAGCTGCGGGCATCGGCGGCCATGCAGGAGAAGGTGAAAAAGCTGGGCAACGTGGAATTTGTCCTTGAGCACATCCCCCTGGCCTTTGTCCCCACGCAAGACGGCCTCCTCAAGGGCGTGCGGGTCAGGCACGTGAAGACGGGCGGGGAGCGGCTTCTCGAGGTGGACGGGGCCTTCGAGGCCGTGGGCCACGCCCCGCAGAGCCTCTTGTTCGCAGGACAGCTGGAAACGGACGATGTGGGGTATATCAAGGTGAGGGAAGGCGGCAGCGAAACGAGCGTTGAAGGCGTTTTTTCGGCTGGAGACGTTCATGACAATGTATACCAGCAGGCGGTGACTGCCGCAGGAAGTGGATGCAGGGCTGCGTTGGATGCTATAAGGTATCTGGAAGGTCTGTAAGGGCTCGCGAAAAAATAACTTCCCATTTTGAGGCGTATTTCTAACATTATGTTTACCAAGCTTCTTCTGGGCGCCGAGGCGCCCGGCTGGCAAGGCGCGGGGTCCCCGTCACGACGGAGGCATAGTCGTTCTATGTCGACGAGTGACGGGGTGC
>JBDRLK010000625.1:0-11299 GCA_043813155.1 Pseudomonadota bacterium
ATAATCGCATCACCTTTACTTACGACTTCTATCCGCGCTACGGCACCTGGTTCAGCACAACGGACACGTGGAAATGGGAAAAGAATGAAATTGCCCTGGTTTCATCCGCCACCATCGACCCCTACCTGGAAGAGCTGAAAAAAAATCGAAAAGCTTCTCGATTCAGGCAAGTTCGAACAGGCCAGGTCATCGAATTTTCACCGCACCGGGCGGCTGCCTTTCTCAACCTTGCCGACGCGCTCTGGAACAGCCAGAGCCGGTACGAAAGCCTTGAATACTATTAAAAATATCTCGTGCTCGCCGGCCAGGCGAGCATGAAAAACATCCCAAAGCGCGTTGAGCAGCGCCTTGAGGCGCTCGGCTGAAGCAGCCTTTTGTAAGAAAACCTTCATGATTTGCTGGAGGATGTGCTACGCTGTGCTCATTGACCGTCGGGGGCCATGAACTGTTTCCTCAAGCCCGGAAAATGGAAGTGCGACAAGGGAAAGCATATTGAATCAACGGACAGGGAATCATGCTCCGCCTGCGGCACGTGCGGGGACGTGCTGCTTCGGCGCGCGCGCTCGATGACGAAGAGGGTGAGCTCCTGTTGAAGCGAAGGAAGTGTTACGGGTGCGGCCTTTGCGTGGAAGCCTGCCCCTCCGGATGCATCGAGATGATCGTGCGCGGGAGCAGGGAATGAGGATGCGTCAGATCACGCGGGCTCTTTTGCTTGTCGTGGTCTTCACCAGTATTTCATCCTGCTGAACGCGGCGCTTCGGAACCACGCCGCCGTCCTGCTCGCGAATGACTTGCAGGAGAAAAGCCGTGTTCGGCTCAAAGCCGTTGATAAAGATGAGGCTCTGCTTCGCGAGCGCGGCGTCGTCGGGCGCCCGGCGAGCGGCGGAAGCCATGCCGCGGCCGAATAAACAGGGAAGGCGGCGCCAGAAGCAAAGGCGGAAGAATAGAGACTTCACGATCGATCGCCGGCTTGAGCTTTCAGAGCATGCAGGCAGTCCAGCGGCATGAGCTCGTGCAATATTGGAATCCTTCATAGCCTCCTTCGTAACAGATTTCCTCGTCCCCGTAACAACAGGTATACGTCTCATCACACAGTCCGTCGCAGTCATCGTCTTCGCCGTTGCACGTTTCAGCCGGGGGGGCGCATGAGCCCCACGCGCATGCGGAGGTGCAGGTTTGGGTTCCGGTCGAGCCGCAGGAGGCGGCGCAGGATCGCGAATCATCGGGGCAGCACCCCGCGCTTTCACAGGGCCCCCAGGATCCCCAATTGCAGGTCGCGTCACAGGTCCTGATCTGCGCCCCCTCGTCACAGCAGCCGCAGGCCCTTCCGCCCCTGTCGCCGGGGCAGCACGTTTCGTCGCTCGAGCAGGACCCCCACGATCCCCAGTTGCAGCTGGAGTCACAGGTTCGTTCCTCAGTTCCGGTGTCGCAGCACCCGCAGTCCCTCTCCTCCCGTTCACCGGACTCGCATTCGCAGTCCTGCTCGCAGGCTCCGTCGCCGTCCGTGTCGACCCAGCCTGCATCGCAGAGCACGTTGCAGGACCCCTCCACGCACACCGGCGTGGCGTGCGAGCCCGCGCTGCATGTGTTCCCGCAGCTTCCGCAGTTCAGGGGGTCGTCGTCCAGGACAACGCAGCTGCCGCTGCAGTTGGTCCTTCCGGGCGCGCACTCGAGGCTGCATTCGCCTTCATTGCACACTTCAATGGCATCGCACCGGTTATCGCAGGTCCCGCAGTGATCGTGGTCTGATGAGACGTCGACGCACGCGCCGTCGCAGTATGTTTGACGGGGCGCGCACTCGAGGCTGCATACCCCGTCGAGGCAGACTTCGATGGCCTCGCAGCTGTTGCCGCAGCTTCCGCAGTGGTCGTGGCTCGAAGACAGGTCGACGCATGCGCCGGAACAGTCAACCCGGCCGGCCGGACAGTCCATGTCGGACACGCAGTCCGATTCCTCGTCTTCCGTGTCCGGATCATCGGCGCCGTCTCCGGCGAGGCCGTCGTCATCGCCACATCCATGCAGCAGCATCCCGCAAAGGATCAGCGGCAGGCACCTGTGCGCGGTGCGGTTTTTCCTGATGTCGTTCATCTCTTAAAACTTCGGCTCGTCGTCGCCGGCCGGCGGCTTCCAGAGAAATTCTTCCTCCTTCTCCTTCAGCTTTCTTCGGGATTCGGCTTCCTGCATTGTTTTTGTCCAGAAATCGGCGATGGCCTTGCCGATCCCCGACATTTTTATGTCCATGATGATACGGCTGCCGTCTTTTTTGATGTTCGAGATCAGCTTCAGCTTATCTCCGGCAATATCATTTATTGTCTCATCCACGATCGCACGCAACCGTTCCATCACTGTTTCGGCCTCCTGCGGGCTGCCGCATATGAAAATCAGCCTCGCCTTGATCGTGTCCTCTGATTCCACATCGATTCCGAAGGCCACCTTTTTCATGGTCACGCCTTCGATATCCTTGAGGCCCCCGGTGATTCTGCCCAGCAGGTCCTTTTTCTCTTCCTCCTGCAGCGTGCCTGCCCCGGCTTCCCCGGGCGCGCCTCCGTTGCCCGGGCCGTCTTCGACAGGCCTTTCCGCAGCGTCCGGACGTTCAGCGGGAAGCTCTTCCCCGGTAGGACGGGGAAGAGCGCCTCCAGGGGGCTCCTGCGACGCCCCGCTGTCCCCGGGAGGCTCTTCGAGCCCGTGGTCCATCTTTCTTGCCTCCGGCTCGCCCTCGGCGATCGCAGCCAGAAGGTCGTTGCTGTCGTCGATCATGCCGAAAAAGTCCCAGGGCGCATCTAACGCAGCGAACTCGCGCAGCTCGGCCGGCAGCTTCGGGCTGCTGCCGGATGCGGCATCAATGCGGTCCAGCGCCAGCGGCATGTACTCTCCCTCGGTGGCCCAGACGATCGTGCCTCCCACAAAGGCAATGGAGCTGCCGTCCTTCATGACCGTGTACTGGCGGCCCTTGTGCTCCAGGACCTTGATTTCTCCCACGGGGGCCAGGGAGGGGATGCTCTTGAAGATCAGCTTGACCATCCCGGTGAACATGGACGGGTTGAAGGCGACGAAATTGTGCCGGAGCTCGTCGCCGGGAACCCTTTCCACCGTTACGGTCACGTCCCTGGGTATGTACATGCCCAGGCTCTGCATGCTCTTCTGGTTCTGGCGATGCTGCAGATCCAGGAGAAAACGGAACGACTCGGGCATCTGCTCGCGCTGGATATTGTGCTGGGCCCGCTGCATTTCCAGCAGCAGCTTGCTGATCATGGAAGAAAGCCCCTGGTCCCCCTCGGAATTTTCAAAGCAGAACACGGCTTCCGACTCGGGTCCGGCAACGCCGATCGTGGGCACCTGGCTGCCTGGAGCGAAAAGCCAGTAGAACACCCCGCACACGGCAAGAAGGCTGATGAGCATGATGCCGGCGATGCCCAGGCCCGTGACCAGGAGGGCTTTGCCCCAGAAAGGCATTTTCCCTGCTTTTGCGGGAGGCGGTGCGGGCACACGCGGCCCTCCCGGTCTGCCTCCCATGCCCCCCAGTCCTGCAGGGGATGGCCTCGGATATGGGCTCATGGCATTCATGGTCAATCCAATCGGAACGGGAGGCTAAAGCCTCCCCTGCCCGATGGGGGCAGGGGCGACTTCAGTCGCCCATGAAGCCGACACGTCACGGCGTCCAGGCCCTGACGAGGTCGCAGTCCAGCACGGGCTTGCTCGCGGGGTTGCGCCACTGGGAGGCGCAGGTGCCGAGCAGAAGGCCGACGTCGTTGATGCGGACCGGCGCGCTGCCCGGCCCGTAGGAGTACTCGCCGTCGGGCACGCCGGACGCGAATATGTCGTAATGGTGCGTTGCAATGCCCATGAACTCGCCGCGCGCCTCGTCGAACTGGCCCTGCAGCCAGCGCACCTCCCGCCAGGTCAGCGGCACCCCCATGTTGGCCGAGTGCATGATCAGGGCGTTGAAATCGTCGGCCCCGTACACGTCCGGCTGGCTGCCCTCCTCGAACCCCCCGATGAACCGGGTGATGCGCTGGGTCATTCCCTGCAGCAGGTTGTAGGCAATGTCCGGCTTGTTGGCCAGCAGCGCGTGGTTCACCGCGGCTTCGTGGTGGGACCTGAGGATGTTGGCATTGGAGTTGTGGTTTTCCGCCATGTACCAGTCGCCCGGGCCGATCCCGTCGCCGCAATCAATGTCGCCCGGGTGGTACCGTCCGGCCAGGCGAAGCGCCAGCGTTCCCGTGCATTCAGCGCCGCCCACGGTAAAATACCGCGCCAGGTCTTCATTGGGCCACCAGAGCTCCAGGTCCTTGTCGTACGTGGCTATGCGCCACCCGTCATCCTCCACGCGGCGGGCCCAGGAAAAGTAAAACCCCCACAGGTCGTCCAGCGCGTCGTAGGTGGCCGGGTCGGCGAAAAGACCGTTGCACGTGTCGACCTGGGCCACGGCCCGGAACATGTGGCCGATGTCGTCTTTGGAGCGCTTGTTCTTGACCCACATGTCGCCCCAGTGGGGGTTGTCGGGGATGTGCACGTACTGCGTGGCGCCGTTGTCCTCGCCCGGGTGGTTTTCGCTGTAGTCGATGAACACCTCGAGGCCCCTCTCCGTGGCGGTGACGGACTGCGGGTAGGAGGCGCGCGTCATGAGCACGCCGTCCCAGGCGTGCGAGGTGCTGTGCATGCTCATGACCCACGAATTGAATCCCCTGATGAGCTTCTGCGCAAGATGCTCCAGGTCGGCGTCTCCCCACAGCGCGTAGCCGTAGCACGCGCCCTCGAGCACCTGGGCCGTTCGCAGCCCGTTGTTGTCCGCGCCGGCCGGGTTGTGCCAGAACCTGACGCGGCCGCCTTCCCTGTAGACGTGCACGCCGCTCCACCATGTCCCGTACCAGTACCGGCCGTCCGGGTCGGACTCGGGAATGCCGTGCACCCTGCCGTCGAGAAAGTCGAAGTAGTCCGTGTGCTCGAGAAGCTCGAGGTAGCGCTGGGTAAAGGACGCGAGCTCTTCGGAGGTCAGAGGCGTGCCTTCTTCGGGCCGCGTGTACGCGAAGGGAAGCTCCCTGGGGTGCGGCCCGGGCCTGGCACGGTCATCGATGGGGCCTGCGCCCCAGTCCTCCTCGACGTCGATGATGTCCGGCAGGCTGTCCGGCGTGACGTCGTCGCCCGCGGCGTCGCTGTCTTCGAGAGCATCGATCCAGTCCGGGACACCGTCGGCGTCACCCGCCTCGAGCCCGTCCGGGTCCGCGGCGCTGTCCTCAAAACCGTCGGGATCCGAGTCCGGCGCGCCGTCCGTGCCCGAATCCGCGCCGTCTCCCCCTCCGTTGCCACACCCGAATGAAAAAAGCACGGCGGCCATGCCCAGGAAAGCGGCTGGCGAAAGAAAGCCTGGTGCCGCGACGCCGCACTGCACGCCTGTGCGTTCATGAATAGCCATCATGGTAATCATACCAGCACGCCGGGATGGAATCAATCTCTTATAACGGTATCCTGGTTGCCCGTGTTGAAGCCGTCGTGGCGATAGCAGGGCCAGGGCGCGGTCGCGTCGAGGCCGCCCGCGTCCGTGGCAAGGGCAATGAGCTTGCCTTCGGTCGTTCCCATGTAGAGGATGCCGTCGGGCCCCATGGCAAGCGAGGTGGATATTGTGCCAGGGACTTCCACGACATCGGTCTCGGACGAATACGTCCCGCTCTTTGAAATGCGAAATACATTGTTGCCGGCCGCGGCATAGATGTTGCCGTCATCGGCCAGCAGCGGCGCCCCGGCGCAGCTGCTCCCGAGATCGATGTCGAATGTGATCACCACGCCGCCCGAGAACGGGTTGGCTGACACGAGGCGGCCGTTTCCCAGGGCCACGATGACGTCCTCCCCGAAGTCGGCCAGGCCCACCACGGGCGAGCCCACGCTCAGCGATTCCGTGCTGAGGGGGATCCGGCGGTCGATGCTGCCCGTCCCGGAGCCCAGCAGGACCAGCGTACAGTGATCGACCACCTCGTCGAAGGCGTTGAAGTTTTCCACCACCACGACGCTGCCGTCCCTGTCAATGGCAAGCGACGACAGGGAAAGCGGGCCGAAGCCTGCAATGGACGTGAGCTCGGTCCTCCATGTTGTTTCAGCGTCCGCCATGACGCCGAACACCACGTTGATCGATTCCGTCCCCCCCTTCCGGCCTGTCTCGCCCACGTAGAGAACGTCGCCGTCGGCTGCCGGCGAGCCCCGGATGGCTTTCGTGTTCAGGGGAAAGCCGTCGAGCACGGCGCCTTCAGGATCCAGGGCTATGATCATGCCGATGGGGCCGACGTACCCCGAGTCCCCGTGGCTGCCGAAGACAATGGTCCCGTCGTTCATGATCACGGGCGAGGCGTCCATCTGGCTGTAAACAGAATAAGTTTCATAGAACCAGTCCACGTCCCCTTCGGGCGTAATTGCAAAAGCGTAATTAGGCACGGCAACGTCATCGCCGATGTAAATGGTACCGTCTTCGCCGATGGCAGGCGAGCCCTCAAAAGCCTGGGGGCACCAGTCCATGCACTCGTAAGGCCAGTCCCATTCCTGCTCGCCGTGGCAGTCCACGGCGTAGAGTTTTGCGTTCTGCGTGCCGAAGGTGACCGTTCCTTCGCCGCCCACGGCCGGGGTGGAGGCAATGGCGCCGTCCGCCGTGAACTGGTATAGAATGTCGCCCCACCCGCCGGACGGGCAGGTCTGCGGGGTTTCCTCCTCCTCTTCCACGTCGCCTGCGTCGATCGCGTCGCCCGCAGCGTCAGGATCGCCGGCCGTGTCGTCCGCCGCCGGGTCGCTTACTTCCTCGACACTGTCGGGATCGTCCGCCGCGTCGGGGTCGGCCTGCGTGTCCGTTCCATCGTCCGCGGCCGTGTCGTCCGAAGCATCGCCCGCGAGCTTGCCGTCGCCGCAGCCGAGGCTCACAACTGCAAACAGAAAAACAATACTCGATAGTCTCTGAACCATGATTCTTCTACCTCCCGAATACTTGATTATAGCCTGAAAACCCTATTTGACCATTATCAAGTTTCCAACATGAACAAAGGAATAAAACTCTGCTGGCAACGTTTGAGATTGCAGGGTAAGATAAAAATCATGAACCGGGGATCGGCCATACTGCTCGCATTCATTCTCTTTCCTGCCGCTGTGAAGGAAAAGAAGCTGGACTACGAGGAAGTCGTAAAAAAGGTCATTGCCAAGAACGGAACCTACCTGGACAGCACGGATCCGATGGAATGCGGCGGCGTGGAGCCGGACGAGGCGGCCAGAGCGCGCATCATCAAGCATTTCAAGAGGGTGGCCGGATGGCCCAACTTCAGGGCTGCCCACACCATGGGAACATGGGGAAAAAGCATCCCCATGTGCCATGTGCCGACAGGCAAAGAGCAGTGCCACGAGATGCTCAGGGATAATGGCGTTGTTTTCACGCCCCTGTCCCAGGCCAAGGGAATCATCAATCCCGTGGAGCTCGAAAGCAACATCAACGGCGTGAAGCTCGCCTGCGAGGAGCCGCTGATCGTGGACTGCGATTTCGCGCTTGCCCTGCACGACATGACGAAGATCCTGGCCGGCATGGGCGTGGAGAAAGTCAACGTCCTGAGCCTGCACAGGCCCGAGAGCCCCCACTCCTTTCATGCCCTTGGCCTGGGCATGGACATGAACTGGTTCAAGCTGAAGGAGATGAGCGGAAACCTCTACGTCAAGACGAGGTTCGAGAAGCGCGAGAAGTTCAAGACCTGCAATTACGAGCCCGTCACAAAAAAAGGCAAGTTCCTCATGGATTTTGCCTGCAGGATGTGGGAGGAAAAGCTTTTCAACACCATCCTAACGCCCAACTACAACCCGGGCCACGCCAATCACTTCCACGTGGACCTGCGGCCCGGCGACAACCGGTTCTACCTTAACTGAGCCTGCATCACGGCCCGCCGCTGCATTTTACCTCGGGAACGAAATCAACGTCGTCGCTGATCTCGACCTCGGCTGCCAGGATATATCCGTTGTCCGATGTCTGCCTTATTGATTCAATGGTGTTATAATTCGCAAGATCGTATCGCTTCAACCACTGCGTGCTGCCGTCTTCATCCAGTTTCACAATATGCATTTTCTCGGCGTCAAAAGTCCCCACATACCCTCCGTCCGATGTCTGGATGATGTCGTGAGCGCTGCTTCCGTCTCCTATTCTTTTCTGCCAGGCCATGGTGCCGTCTTCGTTCATCTTGAAAAACCAGTTGAAAGGAACAGGCTCATAGGTGGGGTAGATACCGCCGCAGGCCACCACGCCGTGGTCAGCTGTTTCACCGGCGGCTAGTATTCCCGTGACGCCGACAGAGCAATCGGATTTCTGCCAGAGCACATTACCCCTGTCGTCGAGCTTAAGGATCCAGGACACGCCTTCGGCCCAGCTGGCCTCGTCCGGTATGAATTTATCAGTTCTCCCCACGATGAAAAACCCGCCGTCCCGCGCCCCGGCAATTCGCGCAAAATCGTCGTTCGCGCCGGTCCTGTAGAGCTTGGCCCAAAAGGGCTCCCCGGTCTGCTCCATTTCGACCTCCCGGGCATCGGGAAAGCGGCACTCTTCCTCCCCCGCGTCATCGACGGCCACGTCCTCCACGCCCGGGTCGTCTTCAACCGTATCCGGGGCATCGGCCTTGTCCGGCACGTCGAGGCCGTCAGGGTCGGTGTCTCCATCCGTGACCGACGACTCCTCTTCTTCAAAGCAGCCCGAGCCGGGGGCCGTGAGAGCCATGAAGGAAAATATTGCGAAAAAATATGAAGGGTTTGCCGGCTTTTTGTTCATAGGACCTCTCCCATTATGAAAGGAATGTATATAATAGATTTATACTGCCTCTTTTATTAAAGTACGGTTTTACGAAAAGGTCAAGGAAAGCTCAAGGGAAATCAGAAATACCCGGACACGCCCACGCCTGCTGCGCCGGGCAAGGCAAGGGGTGTGAAAAAGATCCCATTCTTAGATGAGGCCAAGCCGTTTTTCCCATCCTGCTTCTTTTTCGCCTTTGCGTGCAAAACGTGGCCGGCAATGGCCGTGGCGAACGCCCCCATCTGGAACAGCCCGTCGAGAATGAGAAGGGCTGCGAACAGCCTGTCTTCGTGCGACTGGTGTGAATAGCCCAGAAAAATCGATGCATTGAAAAACGGTCCGATCAGGGGAACCAGGCCGGAAACAGCCCTGAAGTTATCAAAGGAGGATTGGGGCTCCTCACTGAAGGCGCTGGCAAAAGCGAATATGGATGCTTCGACCGTGGAGGCCATGTAAAGAAAGCCGAAGGCCGCCCACCCGGCTGCGACCATTTTGTTGCTGTCCTTCATGGCCTGTTCGGAATCGCCGCTCAAGGAAAGAGGGATGGATTTTGTCGGGCCGGCCAGCGACAGCTTGAAGGGGCCGGGTTCCGCGTCCGCGGCCATTGCGCGCGCAGGCATGAGACATAGAATCAGGATGAGCCCTGCCGGAACCACTCCTGCTTTTTTCAAGTGTTTTTCACTTATTTTTCTCATTGGCTGAAACCTCCTTTTTGTTTGCCATGTTAATGTTTTCCTTAAGGAACGGCTCTTCCACGCAGATGTCGCCATAGGAGCTCTCGGACGCGGCCTTGCAGCCCCCCTGGCACTCGAGCTCCATGGCGCAGCCGCTGCAGAAGGGCGGCCTGGCGGCCATGAACTGCTTTACTTTTTTCGAGGTCGTAAGATCGGTAAAGGTCTCCTCAAAGAGATTGCCCAGGATCGAGGGCGTGTGGTTGCACATCCTCAGGTTGCCCGTTGCGTCGAGCGTGTAATAGGAGCGCCTGGTGCCCGCCGCGCAGAAGCCGAAGGTAAGGTTCTTGAAACGCGAGATATCGACGATGCAGGGCTGAATGGCGATGGAGGACGATATCCCCATGCCGTACTTTTCAACGCCCCTGTCCGCGATCTCCAGGGCCTTGATCAGCCTGTCCGGCGAAGGCAGGAGCCTGTGGATGTGCCTCGATCCCTCGCCGCCCGGGTTGAAGCGGTTGAACATGATCCCGTTGACGCCGAGCACGAAATCGAGCTCGATTGTTTTTTCCAGGTCTTCTATGTTCTCATTGGTGGCCACGAATACGGCCACCACGAGGCCGCCGGCCAGCTTGATGTCGGCGATGGCTTCCACGACCCGGTCAAAGGCGTCGGCGCCGACAAGGCCGTTGTGGACCTTGCGATCGTACGAAAGCAGGGGCAGCTCGAAAAGCGTCACGCCGCTGCGGACGAGCTCCCTGGCCGAGTCCCCGGTAAAGAGCGTGCCGTTGGAAATCACGTTGATCTCAACGCCTTCGCCCTTGAGATGTCTTACAATGTCGAAAATGTCGCCTCGCAGCATGGGTTCGCCGCCCGTGAGCGTCAAAAGCCTGCAGTGCGATTCCCCTATGATCTTCGAAAGAAGCTTTTTCACGCCGGCCGTGTCGAGCTCGCCTTTCGGGTAGTCGGGGTGGTTTTTCCACACGTTGTAGCAGTAGCTGCAGCTCAGGTTGCAGCGCGGCGTGATCTCGAAGATGATCGAATCCTGCCTGTTTATGAAAAGCCTGTTCTTGACTTTTTTCAGGATGCCCATGGACCGGTTCAGTTGTTGACCGAGCTTTGGGTCATCATGTCGATGATAATGTCAGCATAGACAAACGCCGCCAGGAAAAGGATTGCCGTAATTATTTTTCCCATGGTGGTCTTTCCTTCTTTCTAGCCGAGCCTGAAGCTCATCATGAACGCCGGAATGGTATGGAACCTGAAGTACAGGATGGATTTCGATATCTGCTCTCCTGTTTCCTTGTCCGTGATGGTCCCGTAGCACGTGGTGTGGGTCACGTGCAGGTTCCAGGGGCGGAGGTCGACTTTCTCGCCCACGTAATGATAGGCACGGCCGCGGTCGTCCTTGAAGTCGAAGGTGTAGCGCAGCTTGCCCTCGGTGAAGTACAGCAGGTCGAGCTTGCCCATGCACGGCGCGTTCTCGACCAGGCCGCCCACGGTCACCGTGCCCTCCAGGAAGCTGGACATGAAGCCGGGGTCGAGCGGGTTTACGTACTGCGTCATGTGCTTCGATCCCCAGGTCACGTTGAACTGCATGGGGTGCTCGCCCGGCGGGCCCTCGCCGCCTACAAAGTGATGCGTGCCTGACATGACCTCGTTCATCATGAATCCCACCCTGCGCTCCAGCAGCATCTGAATAAGTTGTATCATGCGACTGATCATGACCTCTCCTTTTATCCTGTTATCCCGACTTTACCGGCTCTTCTTCCTTCTGCGCAAACAGCTGAGGCGACGCAGTCAATGCGATGAGCACGGCAAGGATTGCAAGGGA
>JBDRLK010000626.1:0-3007 GCA_043813155.1 Pseudomonadota bacterium
GGCGCTTCGCCAGGGCCGCACAGCTTCTGATGGAGGCCGACAGGCGTTCCCCTCGCCATTCACGCTATCTTCTGGAGGCGGGCTATGCTTACCTGGCGCTCGACGACCGGCAGCGCTCCCTCAACTGCGCGGCGACGGGCATTGGGCGGTATGAGGTCAACGGCGTCTTCCACAACCTGGCGGCCCGGAACCTGCACACCGAACGCCCCGACCTCGCTGCGAATCACATCCTGTCGTGTCTTGTACGGGAGCCCGAAAATCCGGCGTGCCTGGCGACCTGCAAGTTCCTGACGACCGAACACCCGCTGCGTGAAGACTACCGTGCGTTCTTCCTGCGGCACGGGCTGACGCCGGCGCAGCAATCCTCCGGCGACGCGGGTCCGCTCAAACCATAAAACCCGATGACAACCTTACAGCTCCCACGGCTTCCCGCAGTCGGGACATGCCCCGCCCTTCCGCCTGTCGGGAAGTATGCCCCCGCATGCGCAGGCCCATCCGGTCCTGCGGCCGGGCACTCCCGTGATAACGGCGTGGGCTTCCACGTTCTTCGTCACCACGGCGCCCGCTCCGATTAAGGCATACTCCCCGATCTCGACGCCGCAGACGACCGTGCAGTTCGCTCCCAGCGTGGCGCCTTTCCTGACGAAGGTCGCGGTGTAGCCTTCTTTCCTGCTCACGTGCGACCTGGGGTTTTTCACGTTCGTCAGCACGGCCGACGGCCCCACGAAAACATGGTCCTCTAGAACGATCGGGTCGAAGACCGAAACATTGTTCTGGATTTTTACGCCCTCGCCAATGTCGGCCCTCCCCCCGATATAAACATTCTGCCCCAGGACGCAGTTGCGGCCGATCTTCGCCCCGGCCATGACATGGCTGAAATGCCAGATTTTCGTGCCTTCACCCACCTGCGCGCCCTCGTCCACGAAGCTGGAGGGATGAACGAAGTACTTTTTTTCTTTGTTTTGATCCGTCACGATACTACTATCCCTGCTTAGGAGTCGCCCAAAAATTATTTCACCTTCTGGACTCCGATCCATCCCGCCCAGCGGCGTTGCTGCACCCCATCCCTTCTCGACGTAGTGCGACTACGTCTCCGTCGGGATGGGGACCCCGCGCCTTGCCGGGCGGGCGCCTCGGCGCCCAGAAGAGCTATCGCATAGTTTGTAGCACTTCACCTTAATTGTCGAAATAATGTTAAGGCGACTCCTTATAAAAGTCGCATAGTGTCTTTGCCGCCTCTTCGATATCCATGGGCGAAAGCAGCGGGTGGATGGGAATGGACAGGATTTCCCCGCACGCCCTTTCCGTCATCGGGAAATCGCCCGAGGCTTTGCCGCCGGCCAGCGCGCTCATACTTTCCTGCCGGGGCATGGGCATGGGGTAATACACCTCGCAGCCGACGCCCTTTTCCTGCATGAAACTCATGAGCTCGTCCCTTCTTTTCGCCCTGATCGAGTACTGGGCCCACGTGCAGCGCGTGCCGTCCCTTTCCATGGGCAGCACGACCCTGCCTTCGAGATGCCGCAGCTTCTGGTAATAGAGCTGGGCGTACTTTCTTCTTGTTTCCGTCCACGCGTCGATGGAGCCGAGCTTGACCCTCAGGATGGCTGCCTGGAGCGCGTCGAGCCTGAAATTGCCGCCCAGCATGGGGTGGACGTTCTTGCCGCTCGCGCCCTGGACCCGCAGCATGCGCACCAGCCTGTCCGATTCCTCGGTGGCGCAGACAACGAGCCCGCCGTCGCCCGCCCCTCCCAGCGGCTTGGCCGGGAAGAAGCTGTAGCACCCGTAATCACCCATGGTGCCGGCCTTCTGCATGCCGTACATGGCGCCGAAAGCCTGGGCCGCGTCCTCGATGACCGCGACGTTGTTCTCCCGGGCTGCGCGAAGGATCTCGTCCATCTCCGCGGCCTGGCCGAAAAGATGAACCACCACGACGGCTTTTGTCTTTTTCGTGATCGCCTTCCTGATGAGCCCGGGGTCGATGTTGAACCCGTCCTCCTCGATGTCCACGAACACGGGTTTTGCCCCTGTCCTGGCGATCGTCGAAGCCGTGGCGAAAAAGGAAAAGGCCGTGGTGATGACCTCGCTCCCCGGCCCGGCCTCCAGCGCCATGAGCGCGGCCAGCAGCGCGTCCGTGCCGCTCGAAACGCCTACCGCGCTTTTCACGCCCAGGTATCCGGCCGCCTCCTTCTCGAACTCCAGAACCTCTTCACCAAGAATGTACTTCCCGCCCGCAAGGACCCTTTTGACCGCCTCGTCGATCTGCGGCTGCAGGGCTTCATACTCTTTCGCCGGGCTCGCCAATCCAATTTTAATTTTTGCCATGCTTTATTCTTCCTATCCGTGCCGGGAGCGGGAATCGAACCCGCACGGGGCAATGCCCCACAGGATTTTAAGTCCTGTGTGTCTGCCAGTTCCACCATCCCGGCCTATTAATAATTACAGACACTTACGATATTCTCCTTCTGTCTTCTTCATCCGATCTGTCCAAAATCTTACCACTTTTTCCATCAAGACACCTCACGGCCTCGGCCTTGTGTTGAGCCGAAAGGTGAGAGTAACGAAGGGTCATGGAGAAGGTCTTGTGCCCTAGAAGCTCTTGAACCGTCTTGATATCAACGCCGCTCATGACAAGCCATGACGCGAAGGTATGCCTCAGGTCATGAAAACGGAAATCGTCGATCCCTGCCCGTTTTACGGCATTCTCGAAGGCCGTCCTGATGCTCTTGACGGGTTGGCCCCCGGGCCGAAGAAACACTTTTTCGTCATTCTCTTTCCTGCCAAGATCAGACAGGGTTGCTAATACGGTCTCGTTCATGGGGATTTTTCTTCCATCACCGTTTTTAGAGTCTCTGATGCTGATCGTCGAGATTGAAAAATCAATGTCCCTCCAGGTAAGCCCGAGAATCTCGCTCTTGCGCATACCTGTGTTCAGTGCAACGAGTATCATATGCTTGAGGCTGACTGAAGCGGAATCGATGAGCCTCTCGGCTTCTTCGCTGGAAAG
>JBDRLK010000627.1:0-5442 GCA_043813155.1 Pseudomonadota bacterium
CCGGCTGGCAAGGCGCGGGGTCCCCGTCACGACGGAGGCATAGTCGTTCTATGTCGACGAGTGACGGGGTGCAGCAACGCAGCCAGCCGGGATGGATCGGCGTCCAGAAGTGGGAAGTTATTTTTTCGCGAGCCCTAAGGATAGTGCTGCCAGCAGTGGTCATGGAAGATCGTTCCGTGCTCCGTCAGCGTCTCCAGGTCAGGCTCCACGAGAGCGTTGAAGCTCCAGGCCCACACCCAGGCGAAGACGCCGTTATGGCCCCCGGGCACGGAAACCGTGACAAGGTGGTCCAGCAGCTGCTCGATCCACAGGGGCTGGGTCGCGCTCAGGTGCCAGCCGTGCTCGCCGGCCACGATGGGGTAATCGCCCACGTGCTGCAGCGTCTCGGCGATGTACGCCGACTTTTCCTCGCCGTCAAAGCTCGTTACCGAGCCGTCGCTGCGAGGATAGCGGTGGGTTGAGATCACGAGGTTCGGAGAGCCGCGGCGCAGCGTCGCGTCGAAGGCGATGATCGAGCCCGGTGAAATGTCAATTCCCTGATCACAGCACTTTCTTCAGCACCCGGCCCGTGTGGCTCGCCTTCACGCGGGCCACTTTCTCGGGCGGGCCCTGGGCCGTGATGCGGCCGCCCGCGCTTCCGCCCTCCGGGCCCAGGTCGATGACCCAGTCCGCTGTTTTTATCACGTCCGGGTTGTGCTCGATCACGACGACCGTGTTGCCGCCGTCCACGAGGCGCCGCAGCACGCCGAGAAGCATCCTGATGTCGTGGAAGTGCAGCCCCGTTGTGGGCTCGTCGAGGATGTACAGGGTCCTTCCCGTCTCGCGCCTGGCGAGCTCGCGCGCCAGCTTGATGCGCTGCGCCTCGCCGCCCGACAGCGTGGTGGCGGGCTGGCCGAGCTTGATGTAGGAAAGCCCGACCTCGACGAGCGTGCCCAGGATCGCCGTGATCTTCGGGATGCCGGCAAAGAGCTCGGCGGCCTGGCGCACGGACAGGTCGAGCACGTCGGCGATGCTGCGGCCCCTGTACAGGATCTCCAGCGTCGCCCTGTTGAACCGCCTGCCCCTGCACATTTCGCAGGGCACGAACACGTCGGCCAGAAAATGCATCTCCACCCTGATGTAGCCGTCGCCGCCGCAGTTTTCGCACCGGCCGCCCTTCACGTTGAACGAGAAGCGGCCTTTCGGGTAACCGCGCATCCTGGCTTCCGGCAGCAGGGCGAAGAGGTCGCGGATGTGATCGAAGACTTTCGTGTACGTGGCCGGGTTGCTTCGCGGCGTGCGGCCGATCGGTTTCTGGTCGATGTTGATGATCTTGTCCAGGTGCTCGAGCCCGCGGATGCCGTCGTGTTTGCCGACCTCGAGGGCGGAACCGTGCAGACGGCGCGCCAGCGCTGGATAGAGGATCTGGTTGGTCAGCGTGGACTTGCCGGCCCCGGACACGCCCGTAACGGTCGTCAGCAGGCCAAGCGGGATGCTCACGTCGATGCGGGCCAGGTTGTTTTCCGCCGCCCCCAGGATCGTGACCCACCGGTCCCCTGCGGCCAGGGGCGTGCGGCGTTTGGCCGGGACCTCGATGCGCTCCTTTCCGCTCAGGTACCGGCCGGTCAGGGACGCGCTGTTTTTCTTTATGTCCGCGGGCGTCCCCTGGGCAACGATCTCGCCGCCGAGCAGGCCCGCTCCCGGGCCAAGGTCAACGACCCAGTCGGCGGCGCTGATGGTCTGCTCGTCGTGCTCGACCACGATGAGCGTGTTGCCGATGTCGCGAAGATGGCGAAGGCTGGCAAGGAGCTTGAGGTTGTCGCGCTGGTGAAGGCCGATGGTCGGCTCGTCGAGAACATATAGAACGCCGGTCAGCTCCGAGCCCACCTGGGACGCGAGCCGGATGCGCTGGGATTCGCCTCCCGACAGGCTCGGGCCCTTGCGGTCCAGCGTCAGGTAGCCCAGGCCGACGTTGAAGAGAAACCCGAGGCGGCCCGCGATTTCCCGCAGGAGCTCGCCGGCGATCAGCTTGCGGCTCCCCTCGAGCTGCAGCGAGCCCAGGAAACCGCGGCACTCGCCGATGGACATGGCCGTGATCTCGACGATGGAGCGGCCGCCGATGCGCACCCCGAGAACCTCGGGCCTCAGCCTGGCGCCGCCGCATTCAGGGCAGGTGACGGACGAGAGGTAGCCTGCGTAGTAGTGTTTCGCGCCCTCGGATTTTGTCTGCATGTACCTTCGCATGAGCGTGGGCAGAATGCCTTCATACTCCCTCGAGATCGCCCCCTTGATCCTCTCCGAGCGCCACTGGATCGTGACCTCCCTGCCGCCCGAGCCGTGCAGCACGATGTCCTGAGCTTTTTTCGAAAGGTTTTTCCAGGGCGTGTCGAGATCGAGCCCAAGCTCCTTTTCCAGCGCCCGGATCGTGGCAAGCCCCAGGGACCCCTCGCGGCTCTCGGGAAACAGGAAATAGTTCTTCCAGGGGATAACCGCGCCCTCGCGGATTGCAAGGGTTTTATCGGGAACGATCTTGTCCGCGTCCATGGACAGGATGGACCCGATGCCGTTGCATTTCGGGCACATGCCCTGTGGCGAGTTGAAGGAAAAGAGCTGCGGCTCGAGCTCGGGATAGGCGATGGAGCAGCAGGAGAGCGCCTCGCTCATGCGGATGTCCCGGCCGCCGGCGCGGCCGCCGACGCCAGCGCCCGGGACGTGAACGATCAAGCGCCCCCTGCCGAGCTTGAGCGCCGTTTCAATGGAATCGGTCAGGCGCTTTCGAAACGCGGCTCCCTCGCGGACGGCGAGCCTGTCCACAACGACCTCGATGGTGTGCTTCTTGTGTTTGGCCAGCGCCTGCACATCGGGCAGCTCGCTCACCACGCCGTCCACGCGCACGCGCACATAACCGTCTTTTCGAAGGCCGTCCATGAGATCGACAAACGTGCCCTTGCGGTTTTCCACGATGGGCGCCAGCAGCATGAACCGCGCTGCCCGCGGCAGGTCGAGGATGCGGCCCACCATGCTCTCGGCGTCCCCCCTGCCGACCTCCTTCCCGCATTTCAGGCAGTGCTGCACGCCCAGGCGCGCGAACAGCACGCGCAGGTAGTCCTGCACCTCGGTGATCGTCCCCACGGTCGAACGGGGGTTGGAGCCGGCCGATTTCTGGCCTATGGAAATGGTGGGCGAAAGGCCCCGGATCATGTCGTATTTGGGCTTTTCCATCTGGCCGAGGAACTGGCGGGCGTAGGACGATAGCGACTCGACGTAGCGGCGCTGGCCCTCGGCGAAGATCGTGTCAAAGGCAAGGCTCGATTTTCCGGAGCCCGACACGCCCGTCAGTACGATGAGCTTCTTCTTCGGGAGCTCGACGTGGATGTTTTTCAGGTTGTGCTCCCTGGCGCCCTTGACCGTGATGGTCTCGACCTCGGTCGCGGGGCGGGATTTCCCATTTCTTTCTCGCGGCTTCATCCGTTCCCGGACTGCCCCTCTCCCCCCGGCCGCAGCTCGAACACCCTGGCGGCATTGGCGTTGTCCCAGGCGCTCGCGTTGATGAACGTTGTGCCGTCCTCTTCCCATTGGCCGGCCGCCTCGTGGATGTGGCCGAACACGTGCAGCCTCGGCCTGACAATCCGCACCCTGACCAGCAGGTCGTCGCAGCCCTCGTTGCGGCCGCCGAAGGTCCGGTCGCCCAGGCCGCGCGGCGGGCCGTGGGTCACGAGAACGTCCGTGTCGCCCGGGATCATGGCCCATTTTTCCGCGATCTGCCTGCCTCGCTTCAGGTTGAAGGCCCAGTCGTAGAACCACGGCTGCCACGGGCTTCCGTAGAACCTGATGCCGTCGATCACGGCCGGTTCGTCCTGCAGGTAGACGGCATTTTTCATCAGCGCCCGCGCGCTTTCGGGCTCGCGCTGAAAACAGAAGTCATGGTTTCCCGCGATCACGACCTTGTGAGGGTGGGGCAGGGCGCCGAGAAAATCGTTGAACTCGTCCGCGTCCTCGAGCGAGCCCGAGACCGTGAAATCGCCGGCATGCACGAACACGTCGCCATCCGGAATGGTCATGTTGCGGTGATAGCCGTGCGTATCGCTGACAATAACGAGCTTCATTTTTCCAAATCAGAGGTTAATGCCCGCGCTGCCAGCTTTTGCCACCCCGTCCCGCGCACGAGCATGGCGACGAGCCAGATGCCGAAGGCCGCGGCGTAGGCCGCGACGGGCAGCACGCCGAACTCGCCGAGAAGCACGCCGTCGTCCGTCGTCGAGAAGAAGTGCGGAAACAGCCATTGCGAGATCTCGTTGTGAAACGTGTGAAAGAACACGGCCGGCCAGATGCTGCGGCTGCGGTACACGGACCAGGCCCACAGCGGCGAGGCGAACATCTTCAGGCCCGCGAAGAGGAGCACGGTCATCGCCAGGGACCCGCCCAGGAGAAAATTTGCGAGCACGAAGATGGGCACGTGCCAGATCACCTCGAGCACGATGACGACAACGAGCGAAAGCCTGACGCCCGCGGCATCGAGCCTTGGCTGAAGGTAGCCGCGCCACCCGAGCTCTTCGCCCAGGCTGCCGATCGTGAAGAACACGGCCATGATCGGCAGGTTGAAGGCAAGGTTAAGGGCGATCTGTCCCGCGCTCGTCCACTTGCCGTTTCCCGGGTTCCAGGCCGCGATCCCGGCAAGTGAGCCGACGAGGTACGCGGCGCCGTAGATGGCGAGCAGGATGAGCAGCGGCGCGAGGGCCACGAACCAGCGCGGCCGTCCCCAGCTGCGCAGCCGGAAAGGCGCTTTCCAGCCCCGGTCCACGGTGCGCACGGCCGCGAACCTGCCCAGCAGCGGCGCGAGCATGATCACGGTTATGAAAAGCCCGCCCGCGCCCGATTTGACTTCGATCTTCAACAGGGCCATGAGCAGCGAGACTGCGAGAACCAGGCCGAGCGACACGGCGAAGAAGACAATCACGGCCGCGGCGACATTCTTTTCCGCTGAGAAAGCCTTATCGTCCATAAGATCAGTATGATGGAATATTTCAGGTTGTGTGTCAATGAAGGTTGCCCGTCTTCCCGCTCCATGTTTGGTGTGGGTAAGGGCGGCTTTAGCCGCCCGTCCGGCCATTCATGTTGAAAAAAATCAGCTGCCGTCTATACTCTAAAATACTGAGACAGCCCATGGCTCGACATTTTTTCCAGCGCGTGCGAAGTATTCCCTACACTCCCTGTTTTCGCCTTCAACACCCGGCGCGAGCGTCGGGGACGTGTGCGAGCCGTGAGCAGCAACATCATGCGCGCGACCGCCACGGGCTCGTTGAAAAAGCCCACTATCGTTTGCCGCTGAATTTCCACCCGCTTGATTCCCGCTTGTAAGATAAAAAGAGTGCCTATATAATCATTGTGACCAGGCGGGGCTTACAGGAAATGGCGAAGGATTTCGGAATAAAAACAACGATAAAATCCGATTGTTCTGAATCC
>JBDRLK010000628.1:0-2715 GCA_043813155.1 Pseudomonadota bacterium
CATCACCGACGAGAGAGAAGCGGCGGACGAGGCGAGCATGGAGCGCCTGGACAGGTTGAAGGCCTGCGCCTCGGGCCTGTTGAAACCGAGGGACGTTGCGCCGCGGCGGCAGGTCACGGTGCAATTGTAGCAGAGTATGCATTCCGCGCTGCTTGTCTTCCGGAAGTCCCCCTTTTCTATGGCGCCCATCTTGCAGTCGGATGCGCAGAGCCTGCAATCATTGCATTGATCCGAAACCCTCCGCTTGAAGACCTGGTATTTCGCGAGCAACCCGTACAGTGCGCCCAGGGGACAGAGGTTCCTGCACCAGAACCGGCGCGACACGAGCTCCAGCCCGACGATGATGAGGAAGATCAGAAGAACCAGGCCCGACCAGTGAAACAGGGCCGGCTCATCGGGAAGCAGCGTGGAGTTGAGCTTCATCTGGAGCTGCCCAAGGGTATCCTGCAGAAAATCGAGCCTGAAGAGCCGGTTGAATATCGAGGTGGATGCCATTGTGGCTGCGGGGAAAAGGCTCAGCGTCAGGGTTCGCGTGATGAGCGTGATCGGATCGAGCGTCCACGTGAGCTGAAGCGTGAAGATAGAGGCGATAAGAATGACGACAAGAAGATAGTATTTAAGGCTTCGCAGGCGGTGATGGTTTTTTTCCGCCTTGTTCCTGAACAGGGTGCTTGCGCCGTCCAGCAGCGTGCCCAGGGGGCAGGCCCATCCGCAGAAGACCCGGCCCATCGGGATGGTCAGGAGAATGAGAGCGATCGACCACAGGCAGGGGGTGATGATCGATCGGGATGATATCATTGTCGAGAGCGCAACGAGGGGATTGGTTCGCAGAAAGAGGTCCACCGGTACGAGCGGCTCCAGGGGATAGCTTGCCGCAAGGAAGAGCTGCACGAAGAAGAGGAGGAAAAGGACCTGGACTATTCGCCGCGCGTTTCTCAAGTCTTCAACGAAACCTTTTTGACGTTCACTTTTCCAAGGTCGATTTCACCGAGCCCAAGCTCGCCTGCCCTTGTCAACATGGGCAGCTCGGAGGGGTCGCGGCCGTGCAGCGTGGCGGCGTATGCATCCACGGTGGCCGGTTTCGTTCCTGCAACGATTGTGCCCGCGTAGGTCACGTCTTTGAGCTTGCCCCCCTGCGGGCCGTTTTTAGTCAGCAATCTTACGGCGTCGATCACCGTGAGCTGCGGCCCCACGAACTTCGCCACGTCGGGCATTTTGTTGTTAATGCCAAGGTGGAGGTTGCCCCTGTCCTTTCCCATGATGCCCATGAGATTCTTGATGCCCAGGGAAACCCTGGTCAGGCCGTGGTGCTTGGCAACGGGGACGTTGATGAGCACGTCGGCCTCGATGGCGGGCTTGTACATGTGCCATGATTTGAGCTTCTCGCCTTCAGGGAAATTCATCTTCACGAACCCCGCGTCCACCGTGTGGCTCACCTCGGCGCCTGCCTCGGCGGCGCGCTTTTCTATGCCGCTGTTCTTATAACACCGGGCAGCGGTGTTGCATGGCCTGTCAAAGACCTTGACCTTCTTGGCCCCTGCCTCTATGCACATCTTGACGATTTCCGCCACGACCCAGGGATTGGTGTTGGCCCCCTGCTCCGGGTTCCTGTCCCATCCGATGTTGGGCTTTACAACAACGATATCCCCCCTGGAGACGAATTTCTCGATGCCGCCGAGCAGCTCGATGGCTTTTCGGACGAGCTTGTAGATTTTCCCGTCCGACACTACAGCCACGTCCGGGATGGAATTCGCGGCAGCCTCCGCTGAAAGGCCTGCGGGCCAGAGCGAGGAAATCCCGAGGGCGGCCGATGTGCTGATCGTTTTCCTGATGAAATCTCTTCTTGTGATGGGCTTCATTTTATTTGTCTCCAGCAGGCCAAGGGCCGAGCCTGTCGATTTACCTTTCAGCCATCGGCAACACATACTATATGTTGGTGCTGCCGGCCCTCGGCGCCAGCAATAATAATTTTTAGTGTAATTTGACGAGCGATGCAAGTGGGGACGGTGCTATTCGGGGGGGCAGATCTGGTAGCCCGCGCCAATGATGGCCGCGGTCATATCGCCGTAGGGGGTCATGGTCGGGTGATAGAGAGGAATGCCGGTCCCGCTGAAGGCGAGCTTTCCCCCTTCGATCGCTGAAGTGTTCCAGGCCCTGGTCACGGTGATGGCGCCCCCTATTCCTATGGCCAGGAAGCAGACATCATTGCCCGAGTATATATTGACGACGGACAGTGTAACCTCGGCGCCGTTGCCGGTATCGATTTCATACTCGCCCGTTGAAATGTAGTCGTCCATGAAATCCAGCTCGATCCAGGGATTGGCGGGAATCGCTCCGCTAGAGTCTTCGGATGACTGCTGCAGGACGGCCACCATTGATGAAGACCCGCCGGCCAGGTGGAGGGCCAGGGTCTGATTCCTGCCGGCATAAGCCCCGGGGATTGGATAACCGATGCTGTAGGTGCCTATGAACGTGGCCCCCGATATCCCATCACCGTGCGACTGCACGTAGGCCGTGTCGTTCAGCCTGCTGCCATCGAGGATATAGGGCGTTGAAAACGAGACATTGACAATGCCGTAGGCATCGGCCGGAACCTCCATGACGGCGTCGGGAATTTCGAACGGTTCCTCCTCAACATCGGGCGCATCAGAGGGCCCGCTGTCGTCCATGTCTTCCACTGCGGCATCCTCGACATCGGCGTCCTGGTCTTCGACC
>JBDRLK010000629.1:0-2713 GCA_043813155.1 Pseudomonadota bacterium
GGCACGTATCGTGACGTAGCATAATAATAACGGGAGAGATGAATGAATCTTCTGCGACTCACGGCAGCGGCGGCCCTTTTCATCCTGGCAGCCGGGTGCGCGACGGGCGAAATCGAGACCGACGCCTCGGTTGAATGGCCCGACGCCTTTCCTCCCGACGCGATCGTCGACGGCTTTGAGATCATCGACATGATTCCCGACGGCGAAACAGCCGCGGCCGCCGGGCTCGGCCACGCGCCCTACCCCGCTTCCGGAGGGGGCGTCGTTCGTTTCGAAAGCTACCGCATGGAAATCTTCGTTGCCCCGGCCGTGCCCGTGGGCAAGGCGACAACCGCGGGGCACGCGATGAAGCTCGGGCCCTGCGGGCCCAGGGGCGCTCCGTGACAGACCGGATACAGGAGTTCCATATGAGAAAGATAATTGCACTGACCTGTTTTGCCGCCGCCGTCTTGATATGCACTGCGGCGGAAGCAAGCGCGCCCTCCTTTCTGCCCGTCCAGGGCTACCTGACCAGGGCCGATGGAACGCCGGTCAACGGTGAAACGTCCATCCAGTTCGCGATCGTGGACACCGAGGCGGGGGGCACGGCGCTCTGGAGCGAGACCCAGTCCCTGCTCGTGGAAAACGGCCTCCTGACCGCCTACCTGGGCGAGGTCGTGCCCCTTGACCTGGACATTTTCAGCGATTACACCGACCTGTGGCTGGCCATCCAGGTGGGCGCCGAGATCGGCGAGCAGCGCATCTACCTGGGCTCCATGCCCTACACGGCCTACGCGGAGCACTGCGGCAACGTGCCCGACATTTCGTCCCTTCAGGCCCGCGTGATCGAGACATGCCCTTCCGGCAGCGCCATCAGCGCCATCCTGGCGGACGGGTCGATCCTGTGCGAGGAGGACGACGACACCACCTACGGAGGCGCGGATTTCGCGCGGAGCAACCAGCTGTGCCCGGGCGCGCAGAAGGCCGTGGGCATTGACGCGTCGGGAACGATCGTGTGCGCCGAGGGGGGTCTGTACACGGCCGGCGCGGGCCTCAACCTCACTGGAACGGAGTTCAGCCTCCAGACGACCTTTCAGACCGGCGAGGCCTTTGACGGCAGGTTCGTCAACGTGTCCGGCGACGTCATGACGGGCGTGCTCACGCTTCCGGACAACGGCCTCGTTGTGGGCGCCGGCCAGCTCGTCGTGTCCGGCGGCAACGTGGGCATCAACACGGCCATGCCCGCGCAGGCGCTCGACGTCGGCGGAACCGTCAGGGCCCGGGCTTTCGAAGACGGCGACAACACGGCCTACACGGCCGACCCGGCCGGCACGTCCCTGCTCAACCTCATCGTCACGGACGGGGGCATCCGTTTCAACACCACGGCGGACAGGCCGGAGTGCAACGCGGGCAACCGCGGCCTGGTCTGGTACACGCAGGGCGACACGGACGTGCTCGAGGTCTGCATGAACATGGACGGCAGCTACGCGTGGAAGCTCCTGGCCGGCGAGGAGGTCGTCACGGGCGCCACCTACACGGACACGTTCACCTCCGGCGTCGCGCCCTCGGCGGCCCAGTGCACCAACTGGAACAGCTTCCGGGCCTCGCTGACCGGGGCCTACAGCTCCGTCACCATCAAGGGCACCTACGACACCGTGGGCGTCACCTGCACGGGAGCGACCGCCAACACGATCTGCCAGACGCTGCGCGTCGGCGGGGGCGGCTCGTGGTCCTGCGGCGGCAGGACCTGGCAGACCGGGACCTGCGGCGGGATCGAGCTGAGCGCCGCGGGCAGCATCTGCTCCTGCCCCAACCCCGACTACCTCGTCCGGCCCTGCATAGGAAACGAGAACTGGGGCGGCGCCAACACGGCCACCTGCGCAGGCCCCACCCAGACCCTGACCGTCGTGTGCGGGGAGTAGGTTCCCTGACAAGTGCGGCTCATCGACTCATCTTCTTGCACATATGGAAAAAACGCGATGATCTTTCCCTGGCGTGCAACGCGCGCCGGGCTTGTCTTTACGTGGATGATTGCCGCGTGACGCCGAGAAGCTCGGCCCTCAGGTCGTCGATGTCGAAGGGCTTGTTGAGCACGGTGGCCGCGCCCAGCTTCCCGGCAATCTCCTGGACATCCCTGCCGCCGAACGCCGTGATGAGGATGAAAGGCACGCTCCAGCCCGCGCGCCTCATGCCGGCGAGAATGTCCAGGCCGGTCCATCCGGGCATCCGGATGTCCGAGATGATGACATCCACGCGGCTCATCGGACCGGGGTTCAGCATCACCGTGCCGATGAAGTCCAGGAGAACCAACCCATCCGAAAACTCGATGATATGATAACCATCGGAACGCAGGACCGATGCCAGCATGCTGCGCATCTCGCGGTCGTCCTCGGCCAGGAGGATGCGGGCCCTGTGCCGGCAGCCGCCCCGGTTTTCTCCCCTCGGTGGAGGCTCCGGCCGTTTCCGGCCGGTATCTTTTTCATGTTCCAATTCTTCCCGCCCGGCCGCGGTCTGCCGGAGGCGCGGTAAACCGCGCGGGTTGGCCGTTCCTTTATCCTTGACCCCGGAACCTCCGGCAGCCGCGAGACATTAAACTAAGTACAGCGCCCCGCAAGTTAGGGACCAGCCTTGTAGCGAGGCCGCGGATGTGGAGCCGGATCGCGAGCGCGCCCGCAGCGCCCGATGGAGGCGTAGCAGGGCTACATCGACGAGGGCGCGAGGACGAAAGCCGCGA